>NZ_LFQH01000057.1:0-3434 GCF_001238605.1 Arthrobacter sp. ZBG10
CTTTTGGGAGGGTTGTGTGGGGTGTGTGGTTTGGGGTTGTTGTTTGAGAACTACATAGTGGACGCGAGCATCTTTTATAAGAAGCAATTTCCAAGAATATGAACCTGGATCTGGCTGCGCGTGATGGTGTCACCTTTCGGGGTGGTGTTGATCGTGTGGTTGGTTTTCGTGGTTCTCTCGAAAATTAGCGTTTTTGATCTTTTGTGGTCAAGTTTTTAAGAGCACACGGTGGATGCCTTGGCATTAGGAGCCGAAGAAGGACGTAGGAATCTGCGATAAGCCTGGGGGAGTCGATAACCGGACTGTGATCCCAGGGTGTCCGAATGGGGAAACCCCGCCAGGCGCGCGAGTGACCTGGTGACCCGCATCTGAACACATAGGGTGTGTGGGGGGAACGCGGGGAAGTGAAACATCTCAGTACCCGCAGGAAGAGAAAACAATAGTGATTCCGTTAGTAGTGGCGAGCGAACGCGGATCAGGCTAAACCGTTCCATGTGTGATAGCCGGCGGGCGTTGCATGGGCGGGGTTGTGGGACTTTCCATACTGGTTCTGCCGGACCGGTGGGGTGTGATGTGCAGGCATAGGTGAACGGTCTTGAAAGGCCGGCCAGAGAGGGTGTGAGCCCCGTAACCGTAATGTTTTGTGCCGCCTGTGAGAGTATCCCAAGTAGCACGGGGCCCGAGAAATCCCGTGTGAATCTGTCAGGACCACCTGATAAGCCTAAATACTCCCTAATGACCGATAGCGGACCAGTACCGTGAGGGAAAGGTGAAAAGTACCCCGGGAGGGGAGTGAAACAGTACCTGAAACCGTGTGCTTACAATCCGTCGGAGCAGCCTTGTAGCTGTGACGGCGTGCCTTTTGAAGAATGAGCCTGCGAGTTAGTGTTACGTCGCGAGGTTAACCCGTGTGGGGAAGCCGTAGCGAAAGCGAGTCTGAATAGGGCGTTGCAGTGGCGTGATCTAGACCCGAAGCGAAGTGATCTACCCATGGCCAGGTTGAAGCGACGGTAAGACGTCGTGGAGGACCGAACCCACTTCAGTTGAAAATGGAGGGGATGAGCTGTGGGTAGGGGTGAAAGGCCAATCAAACTTCGTGATAGCTGGTTCTCCCCGAAATGCATTTAGGTGCAGCGTTGCGTGTTTCTTGCTGGAGGTAGAGCTACTGGATGGCTAATGGGCCCTACAAGGTTACTGACGTCAGCCAAACTCCGAATGCCGGTAAGTGAGAGCGCAGCAGTGAGACTGTGGGGGATAAGCTTCATAGTCGAGAGGGAAACAGCCCAGACCACCAACTAAGGCCCCTAAGCGTGTGCTAAGTGGGAAAGGATGTGGAGTTGCGAAGACAACCAGGAGGTTGGCTTAGAAGCAGCCATCCTTAAAAGAGTGCGTAATAGCTCACTGGTCAAGTGATTCCGCGCCGACAATGTAGCGGGGCTCAAGTACACCGCCGAAGTTGTGGCATTCAAATATTAGCTAAGCCCTTGTGGTTCAGGCGTTTGGATGGGTAGGGGAGCGTCGTGTGGGCAGTGAAGTCGCGGTGTAAACCAGCGGTGGAGCCTACACGAGTGAGAATGCAGGCATGAGTAGCGAAAGACGGGTGAGAAACCCGTCCGCCGAATGATCAAGGGTTCCAGGGTCAAGCTAATCTGCCCTGGGTAAGTCGGGACCTAAGGCGAGGCCGACAGGCGTAGTCGATGGACAACGGGTTGATATTCCCGTACCGGCGAAAAACCGTCCATGTTGAACAGGGGATACTAACCGCCCGAGACCTGACCGCCCGCCCTTGTGGTGACGTGGTTTTTGGTGGAGCGCGGGACCTGATCCTGGGAGGCAAGCGTATTAACAGGTGTGACGCAGGAAGGTAGCCAAGCCGGGCGATGGTTGTCCCGGTCTAAGGATGTAGGGCGAATGGTAGGCAAATCCGCTGTTCGTGATGCCTGAGATCTGATGGGACCCCCTTTAGTGGGGGGATTTGGTGATCCTATGCTGCCGAGAAAAGCATCGACGCGAGGTTTTAGCCGCCCGTACCCCAAACCGACACAGGTGATCAGGTAGAGAATACTAAGGCGATCGAGAGAATTATGGTTAAGGAACTCGGCAAAATGCCCCCGTAACTTCGGGAGAAGGGGGGCCCCAACCTTGAACACCACATGCTGGTGGGAGGGGATCGGGGCCGCAGAGACCAGGGGGAAGCGACTGTTTACTAAAAACACAGGTCCGTGCGAAGTCGCAAGACGATGTATACGGACTGACTCCTGCCCGGTGCTGGAAGGTTAAGAGGACCGGTTAGCCGCAAGGCGAAGCTGAGAATTTAAGCCCCAGTAAACGGCGGTGGTAACTATAACCATCCTAAGGTAGCGAAATTCCTTGTCGGGTAAGTTCCGACCTGCACGAATGGAGTAACGACTTCCCCGCTGTCTCAACCATAAACTCGGCGAAATTGCAGTACGAGTAAAGATGCTCGTTACGCGCAGCAGGACGGAAAGACCCCGAGACCTTTACTATAGTTTGGTATTGGTGTTCGGAGTGGCTTGTGTAGGATAGGTGGGAGACGTTGAAACCCGGACGCCAGTTCGGGTGGAGTCATCGTTGAAATACCACTCTGGTCACTTTGGACATCTAACTTCGGCCCGTAATCCGGGTCAGGGACAGTGCCTGATGGGTAGTTTAACTGGGGCGGTTGCCTCCTAAAAAGTAACGGAGGCGCCCAAAGGTTCCCTCAGCCTGGTTGGCAATCAGGTGTCGAGTGTAAGTGCACAAGGGAGCTTGACTGTGAGAGAGACATCTCGAGCAGGGACGAAAGTCGGGACTAGTGATCCGGCGGTACATTGTGGAATGGCCGTCGCTCAACGGATAAAAGGTACCTCGGGGATAACAGGCTGATCTTGCCCAAGAGTCCATATCGACGGCATGGTTTGGCACCTCGATGTCGGCTCGTCGCATCCTGGGGCTGGAGTAGGTCCCAAGGGTTGGGCTGTTCGCCCATTAAAGCGGTACGCGAGCTGGGTTTAGAACGTCGTGAGACAGTTCGGTCCCTATCCGCTGCGCGCGCAGGAAATTTGAGAAGGGCTGTCCTTAGTACGAGAGGACCGGGACGGACGAACCTCTGGTGTGTCAGTTGTACTGCCAAGTGCACCGCTGATTAGCTACGTTCGGATGGGATAACCGCTGAAAGCATCTAAGCGGGAAGCTCGCTTCGAGATGAGATTTCCATACACCTTGTGTGTGAGAGGCCCCCAGCCAGACCACTGGGTTGATAGGCCGGATGTGGAAGCGAGGACTAACGACTCGTGAAGCTGACCGGTACTAATAGGCCGATAACTTACACCACACACCACCCCCGCAAACGGATTCAAAAGCGTTTGCACCCGTGGGGTGGTAAAAAGAAAACAAGACTGCTTGCGTCCACTATGTGGTTCCCAAACAACAAA
>NZ_LFQH01000058.1:0-69871 GCF_001238605.1 Arthrobacter sp. ZBG10
AGTAGGACGCCGCCGGAACAAACATTCCGGTCGAGGCCCCAACCAGCACATGGTTGGGGCCTCCCACATTTAACAACCAAACCCCAACACCACGGTGCCGGCGCCACCAGGCCCCTAACCACCACCACGGGTTGACCTATCAGATATGGTCCCCAAACACCCCGAACAACAACCACAACCGATAGCGTAACGGTGAGGGACAGACGGGACGGACAAGGCAGGTCCGGTAGAATCGGGGCTCATGAACAGCCTCTTCAGCCACGGCCAGGACCAGCATGGAAGCCCTGTACAGCCCGGCAGTCCGGCGCAGCCCGGTCCTCCTGAGCTCGTCCCGGTCATCGAAACCGTTGTGGTGCCTGGAACCGTAGCCCACGCCTTCGCCGGCTTCACGGACCACACACACCTCTGGTGGCCCCTTGAAGAGCACGGGGCTTACGGGGCAGGGTCCTACGTGGAGTTCGAGGAGAACCTCATCCTGGAGACCGCCGACGATGGCAGGACCAGTATCTGGGGAACCCTTGACGACTGGCAGCCGCCGCTGTCCTTCCACGCCACCTGGCACCCCGGCTCAACGGCGCTGTGGTCCACTGAGCTCCGCGTGGTCTTCAGGGCCGTCGAGGGCGGCGCAGAGGTCAAGGTGCTCCATGAGGGCTGGGAGGGCGCCGAGGATCCCGCTGCCACCCGGGCAGGGTACGTTGCGGCGTGGCCGCTGATCCTGGCCCGCTACTCCCGCTTTATGGGGTCGGCCGGCTAGGACACCACAGCTAGGGTTTCGTTGGCGGGATGGCCGTGCTGGTGCGGATGACAAAGTCCGTGGGGTATTCGTAGTCGGGCGCAGGGATGGGTGCTGCATCGGCGTCGGAGTTCCAGGCCGTATCCAGCAGCTCAAGCGCCGTTGTAGCGGCGAGCTTGCCCTGGCCGCGGGGATTCTGGTCGATGGTGGTCAACCCGAAGGCCTCGCCAAGTTCATGCCCGTCCAGGCCTACCACGGAGATGTCCCGGGGGACCTGGAGGCCGAAGTCCCTGGCCGCGAGGATGGTGCCCACCGCCATCTCATCCGACGCCGCGAAAACCGCTGTTGGCCGTTCGGAAGCCGTCCCCAGAAGCCGCTTGGCGGCCGTATATGCCCCCTGGATGGTGAAGTCCGCCGCGACCTGCCAGTCCGGATGGACCGGCAGGCCCGCGGCCGCCATCGCAGCCTGGTATCCGCTGAGGCGGATGCCCGGAAGCTTGAAGTCCCGGTTCAATTCAGTGTCCCCGGTCATATGCGCAATCCGCGTGTGCCCCAGCCGGATGAGGTGTTCGGTGACGAGCCGCGCAAGGCGGGCATCGTCGATCCTGATGGAGGCCGCACCGGGCAGGGCGCCGCCGATCGCCACGAGGGGCCTGCGGACGGCCAGGAGCTGCATGATCTCCGCCTCGCTGAGCACCAGGGCAACGGCGATCACGGCATCCAGGCGCTTCCGCAGCAGGAAGTCGCTCAGGACGCTGTTCCTGCGCTCCGTCTGTTCGCCCACGTTATAGAGGGTGAGGTCGTAGCCGGCATCCAGCAGGGTCTCGGAGACGCCCTCCAGCACGGAGGCGAAGTACCAGCGCTGCACATAGGGCACCACCAGGCCGATGTTGTAGTTCCGCCCGGACGCCAGGCTGGCGGCGTGGTACGACGGGACGAAGCCCAGCTCCTGCGCTGCCCTGCGGGCCCGCTCCCGGCTCTTGGCCGAAACATTGGCCTTGCCGCTGAGCGCCCGCGAAACCGTGGCCACCGACAGGCCGGCCCGGTCCGCAACCTCTTTGATCCCCGGCATGCTAGTCCGTTGCGCCGCCCTGCCCCAGCGCAATCCAGGCCGTTTCGCCGGAAGCGAGCCAGCCGTCGGTTCCGTCGGCGGCGCTGCGGACCAGGACCTGGCCTGCAGGCAGCTCCAGCGGTTCGTGGTTAAGGTTCATCAGCACCAGCGTAGTCCCGTTGACGTAGCCCAGCGCGGATCCGCTGCACCAGTCTTCTGCCCAGAGCAGCGAGCCGCGGCCCAGGTCCAGGTTGCGGCGGAGTGCCAGGGTTTCCTTGTAGAGGGAAAGGTGCGACGCCGGTGATCCGGTCTGCAGGTCACGCGCCAGGGCGGCAAACGAGTCGGGGAAGGGGAGCCACGGGTCAGCCCCTGGTCCAAAGCCGAGGTGGGGTTCTGCTGCACGCCATGGCAGTGGGATCCGGCAGCCGTCCCGGCCCAGGCGTTCGCCGCCGGTCCGGGCAAAAGTGGGATCCTGGCGGAGCTGCTCGGGAATGTCGATACCGTCAGGCAGTCCCAGTTCTTCACCCTGATAGAGGTACGCGGCGCCCGGCAGGCCCAGCATAAACACGGACGCAGCCGCAGCACGGCGCCTGCCCAGGGCAACGTCCGGCTGCGGGTCTGCGGGGCCGATGCCGTCCCCGCCGCGCGGTCCCTGCCCGTTGTAGCCGAACCGGCTCGCGTGGCGGACCACGTCATGGTTGGACAGGACCCAGGTGCTGGGCGCGCCAACAGCGTCCAGCGCCACCAGCGAATCGGTGATGACACCGCGGAGGCGGTGGATGTCCAGGCCTGCATGCAGGTAGGGGAAGTTGAATGCCTGCTGCATTTCATCCGGCCGCACCCAGTCGGCCAACCTGGGCAGCGGGTCCACGTTGGCTTCGGCACAAAGGATGCGGTCGTGGCCGTATTCGTTGAGGATTGCCCGCCAGCGGCGGTAGATGTCATGCAGGGCGGGCTGCCCGAACATGGGCGCTGCAGAACCCGGGAAGCCTTCGCTGCTGCTGCCGTCCGCGCGGCCGCCCCAGGCGGGCAAACCTGCCGCCTTGACCAGCGCGTGGGCCACGTCCACCCTGAACCCGGACACGCCGCGGTCCAGCCAGAAGCGGAGGACCCGCTCGAACTCGGCATGGACGGCGGGGTTGTCCCAGTTGAAATCCGGCTGGGAGGAATCGAAGAGGTGCAGGTACCACTGTTCCGGGCGGCCGTCGGTGCCAATGATGCGGGTCCAGGCCGGGCCGCCGAAGTGCGACTCCCAGTTGTTGGGCGGCTCGTTGCCGTCAGGGCCGCTGCCGTCACGGAAAATGAACATGTCCCGTTCGGGGCTGCCTGCGGACGCCTGCACGGCTGCCTGGAAGGCGACGTGCTGGTCCGAGCAGTGGTTGGGCACAAGGTCCACAATCACGCGGAGCCCCAGCCGGTGGGATTCGGCCATCATCACGTCGAAGTCGGTGAGGGTGCCGAAGATGGGGTCCACGTCGCAGTAGTCGCTGACGTCGTACCCGGCGTCGCGCTGGGGCGAGCGGTAGAACGGGGACAGCCAGACGGCGTCCACCCCCAGGTCCGCGAGCTGCGGCAGCTCCTCGGTGATGCCTGCGAGGTCGCCTACGCCGTCACCATTGAGGTCGCGGAATGACCGTGGGTACACCTGGTAGATCACGGCGGAGCGCCACCATCCGGGGATGGTATCGGCAGAGTGGATCAGCGTGAGCGGGCCCGCCGCCAGGGTGGTGTCCGGTGTCACAGTTTCGACAGTCATGAGAGTTACCTTAGAGCAGAATCCGGATTAAATGAAAGCGCTTCCAGTCTGGTTTGCAGGGCCTATTGATAGTTGAAGCCATCCGCGCAGGTCAGGAGCTGGAAGCGCTTGCATCCGAGCCTGCGTCCACCACCGGCGCTCAACCTAGACTGGGTGGAGACGTGCGACGGCGGATGGAGGCTTTGTGGAAAGCGTGGTTGAGGAATTGGTGGCTGCCGTCGGGGCAGCTCAGGTGGACACCGCCGAAGGGACCCTGCGGCGGTACGCGGTGGACCAGGCGCCCATCATCGACTTCCACCTTCCCGTGGCCGTGGTGTTCCCGGCGTCGGTACCTGAGGTCCAGGCGGTGGTGCGTGCCTGCGCCGCCGCGAATGTGGCGCTGGTGCCCCGCGGAGCGGGGACGGGTGTGTCCGGCGGTGCCCATGCCACGCGCGGCTGCGTGGTCCTCTCCCTGGAACGGCTGGACCGGATCCTGGACCTGAGCCCCGACGATGAAACGGCAACAGTGGAACCGGGGGTCATCAACGCCGTGCTTAATGAGGCCGCGGCCACCCACGGGCTGATGTACGCGCCGGACCCTGCAAGCTACCGCAGTTCCACCATCGGCGGGAACGTGGCTACCAACGCCGGCGGTCTCCGCTGTGCCAAGTACGGCGTCACCCGGGACTCGGTGCTGGCCCTGGACGTTGTCCTGGCCGACGGCTCGCTGATCCACACCGGCCACCAGACGTTCAAGGGCGTGGCGGGCTATGACCTGACCGGGCTTTTTGTTGGCTCCGAGGGAACGCTCGGGATTGTGGTGGGCATCACCGTCCGGCTGAAGTACCTGCCGCAGGAGGTGCACACCGTGGCCGCCTTCTACCCCGACTTCAAGCGCGCCGCAGCGGGTGTCCTCGCCGTGGGCCGGGCCCGGGTCCAGCCGGCCATCATGGAACTGCTCGACGGCGGGACGCTGGCGCAGCTGGACGAAATCCACGGCTCGGACCTCAGCGCACGCGGCAGCTCCCTCCTCCTCGTCCAGACGGACGGCTTCGGCGCTGCAGCTGAAGCAGCCAGGATCCGGCAGGTTCTGCAGGACAGCGGCGCGGTGGTGACCACTGAGGAGAGCGCCGAAGCGCAGCGTCTGGTGGAACTGCGACGGCACAGCCGGGGCGCCGAGGTGGACGACCAGTACCGGGTGGGCGAGGATGTCGCCGTCCCGCGCTCACGGCTGGTGGACTATGTGGCGGCCCTGGAAGCCATGGCCGGGGAGCACAGGGTGCACCTGAAGGTTGTTGCGCACGCCGGCGACGGCAACCTGCACCCCACGTTCTGGGTGGACCGGGAGGAGACGGGTGTTGATGCCGGAGCCCTGGCCCGCCTGGAACGGGTGCTGGACGAATCGGTGACGGCCGCGCTGGCCATGGGCGGCACCATCACGGGTGAGCATGGCGTGGGCCAGTACAAGCTGCGCTGGCTGGGCCAGGAGCAGGCTGAACCCGTGCGGGAGCTCCAGCACAGGATCAAGGCGCTGTTCGACCCCGCCGGGATACTGAACCCCGGCAAGGCAATCTAGCCTTCCGTCATCCCAACTGGGTCGCAGTTGTTGTCGTTTTGAGGGCCCAAAACGACAACAACTGCGACCTAGTTGGGGGCTGACCCCCGGCCCTGCGGGAGGGCTCAGTGAGGGAGGGCTCAGTCGTCGGCGTCGGGGTATTCGCTGTCCGCTCCGTAGCGGGACTCCTCGGTCTCCACTTCGAGGATCTTGAGCATCCCGGTGTCCGGGTTGAGCATGATCGCTGCCTCGTCGCGGCGGTGCCGCAGGATGGAGTCGATGTAGGACTGCACGGCTTCGGCGAGCGGGATGTGGCGTTCCTGCTTCTCCGACATGTACCAGCGGTGCTCCAGGACCTCGTGCACGGCTTCCGCCGGTTCCAGTTTGCCGGACAGGTCCCGGGGTATGGAGCGGACAATGGGTTCGAAGATCTGGCTGACCCAGAGGTGGGCGCTGTATTCCTCGTCCATGTCCGGGTTGTTGTCGGCCCGGAACGAGTCCATGTCGTTCAGCAGCCGTCGTGCCTGGTTTTCCTGGGCATCCAGCCCGGTGAGGCGCAGCAGCCGCCGCATGTGGTGGCCGGCGTCCACCACCTTGGGCTGCAGCTGGATGGTGGTCCCGTTCTGGGTGGTCTTGATGGCATATTCTTCAACGTCGAATCCCAGTTCGTTGAGCCGCCGGATCCGGGCACCCACCCGCCACCGCTCGCCAAGTTCAAAGGATTCCTTTTCCGTCAGCTCAGTCCAGAGCCGCCGGTAGCTGTCCATGATGAGTTCGCTGGTGGCCACGGGGTCCACTTTTTCCTCGATCAGGCCGCCGTCGAGCAGGTCCATCAGTTCACCGGCGATGTTCACCCGGGCGATTTCGAGGTCGTACTCACGCTGGCCGGTGGACAGGTCCGGGTAGAGCTCGCCGGTTTCGGCGTCGACCAGGTAGGCCGCGAAAGCGCCGGCGTCGCGGCGGAACAGCGTGTTGGACAGGGATACGTCGCCCCAGTAGAAGCCGATCAGGTGCAGCCGGACCATCAGGAGCGCCTGGGCGTCGATCAGCCGCGTCAGGGTGTCCTTGCGCAGCATCTGCGAGAACAATGCGCGGTACGGCATGGAGAACTTCAGGTGCCGGGTCACCAGCACCGGGTTGAGGGGGCGGCCGTCCATGGTGGTCCGGCCGGTGATGACGGCGACGGGTTCCACGCAGGGGACATCCAGCCGCGCCAGTTTGCGGAGCATGTGGTATTCGTGCCGGGCCACGTGCTCGGACGTTTCCTTGATGGCAATCACGGAACCGCCCAGATGGGCGAAGCGCACAATGTGCCGGGAGATGCCGCGGGGCAGCGCCGCGAGGTTTTCCGCCGGCCAGTCCTCCAGGGCGATGTGCCACGGAAGGTCCAGCAACTCGGGGTCCGCGGCCGCGGCCGTGATGTTCAGGGAACTGGAGACCGAGGCCGCTTTATCGTCGTCCGCGCTGGCCGCCACAAACCGCGGCAGTTTTCCGATCTGCGCGTAGTCGGTGGGTTCATCGTGCCACTGGGCGCTGTTTTCCTCGGTCATGGCTCAATTCTTCCGTACTTTGCGGTGTTGGGCTAAACATCGGGTTAAACGGCCGACGGCGGCCCCTCCAGTGAAGGGGCCGCCGCCGGTTACAGAACGAATCAGTCGCCGAGACGCAGACCGGTCTTGGTGTCGAACAGGTGCACGTGGCCCGACTGCGGCCGGACGTAGAGGGTCTCGCCCTTCAGCGGAGGACGGCGACCGTCGACGCGTGCCACGATGTCGTGGTCCTTGCCGTCGAGCGTGGTGTGGCCGTAGACGTAGGCGTCGGCGCCGAGTTCTTCAACGACGTCGACCTCGACCTTGAGGCCCTCACCCTGCGGTGCGGTCTCGAGGTCTTCCGGACGGGAACCAACGGTGACCGTGCTGCCGTGGGCTTCTTCGAGGATGTTGCGCGGCACGGGGTAAACCGTTCCACCGAACTGGACGCCGCCGTCGACGACGGGCAGTTCGAGCAGGTTCATGGCGGGGGAGCCGATGAAGCCGGCGACAAACACGTTCTTCGGGCGGTCGTACAGGTTGCGCGGGGTGTCGACCTGCATCAGCAGGCCGTCCTTCAGCACAGCCACGCGGTCACCCATGGTCATTGCCTCGACCTGGTCGTGGGTCACGTAGACCGTGGTGACGCCCAGGCGGCGGGTCAGGGACGCGATCTGCGTACGGGTCTGGACACGGAGCTTGGCGTCCAGGTTGGAGAGCGGCTCATCCATGAGGAAGACCTGCGGGTTACGCACAATGGCGCGGCCCATGGCAACACGCTGGCGCTGGCCACCGGAAAGTGCCTTCGGCTTGCGGTCCAGGTACGGCTCAAGGTCAAGAAGCTTTGCTGCTTCACGGACACGCTCGGCGCGCTCTTCCTTGGAAACGCCGGCGATCTTCAGGGCGAAGCCCATGTTGTCGGCAACCGTCATGTGCGGGTACAGCGCGTAGTTCTGGAAAACCATCGCGATGTCGCGGTCCTTCGGCGGAACGTCGGTGACGTCGCGGTCGCCAATGAGGATACGGCCTGCGTTGACATCCTCAAGGCCTGCGAGCATGCGCAGGGAGGTGGACTTACCGCAACCGGAGGGTCCAACGAGGACGAGGAATTCGCCATCGGCGATGTCGATGTTGAGCTTATCGACGGCGGGCTTTTCTGTGCCCGGGTACAGACGCGTAGCGTTATCAAAAGTAACTGTAGCCACAGTTATCAATCCCTTCACCGGCAGGTACGTGCCGGACGATCCGTTGTGAATGGTTCATGTTTGTTCAGTTTTGTTTTGCACCACTGCCATCCGGCTAGCGCCAGGAGGCAGTGGGTAATGCCGCACGGTGTTTGTGCGCCACATCACAAGCAAGAGTATGCCAGACGCTGCCCGTTTTGTTGTCTTTGTTACGAACGTCACACGTGAGGTTCGGCACGGCGTCAGCTGCCGGTGCGTCCTGGATCCTCTTCGGCAACGGCCAGGCTGCGTTCCTGCAGGAGTGTTTCGAGGAGTTCCGCCACATGGATGGGGGCCTCCACACGGAACTGTGCCCCGGTGAAGTCGAAACCCACCTTGATGCCAACGTCCCCGGGTTCGAGCCGGGCCAGCGCATCCTCGTCGGTGGTGTCATCCCCGGCAAACAGCACCGCAGTGGCTCCGGTGATCTGGCGCAGGAAGGTTACCCCCTCACCCTTGGAGGCGTTGACGACTGACGTTTCCAGGACGCGTTTCCCATCCTTGAGGAACACCCCCTTGCGGTCCTGCAGCAGGGACCGGGCAGCGGCCACAGCATCCTCGGCGACGTCATCGGCCGCGAGCCGGGTGTGGAGCACCACGCCCGCCGGTTTGTCCTCGAGCATGGTGCCCGGTGCCACGGCGACGATTTCGGCGAGCGCGCTGCGGACCTCGGCCAGCAGTTCCGCCTGCGCCGCGTCCAGCGTGAGGCCGGCGGAACCGGGGCCCAGCCAGGCCTCGGCGCCGTGGCTGCCGATCAGCAGGGAGTCCACAGGTGGCGAGGCGACCACCCTTAGGCTGGCGAGTGCGCGCCCGGAGATGAGTGCCGTCGTCGTGCGCGGCAGGACGGCGAGTCCTGCGAACGCCGCAGCCGACCGTGGCAGCGGCCGGGCGTCGTCCGCGTGGCCCACTATCGGCGCCATAGTGCCGTCGAAGTCCAGGGCCACCAGCAGGTGTTCCGTGCGGGCAATTTCGCGGAGGGCTGCACGGAGTTCAGGGGACAGGGCCAGGGGGCCCTGGCCGGGGCGGGCCTCAGGTGTCATCGCGGATGACCTTCTCGTTCAGGGCCTGCAGGAAATCCGCTGACCAGTGGTCGACGTCGTGCTCCAAAATCTGCTTGCGCATGGACTTCATCCGGCGGGAGGCTTCCCGGGCCGGCATGTCCACGGCGGTCATGATGGCGCTCTTGAGGCCGTCAATATCGTGCGGGTTCATCAGCAGCGCCTGCTTGAGCTGGTCCGCCGCCCCGGCGAACTCGCTGAGGACCAGCGCCCCGTCGTTATTGTTCCGGGCCGTGACGTATTCCTTGGCCACCAGGTTCATCCCGTCCCGCAGCGCGGTGACCAGCATAACGTCCGCGGCCAGGTACAGGGCCACCATTTCCTCCACCGGGTAGCTGTGGTGCAGGTAGCGGACGGCGGTGTTTTCCAGGGTGTCGTAGGTGCCGTTGATGTGGCCCACGGTACCCTCCACCTCTTCGCGGAGCAGGCGGTACTGCTCCACGCGCTCCCGGCTCGGCGAGGCAACCTGGATCAGGGTGGCGTCGGCGACGGAAAGCTTGCCGTCCGCCAGGAGCTCCTCAAAGGCCTTGAGCCGGTGCCTGATCCCCTTGGTGTAGTCCAGCCGGTCAACACCCAGCAGGATGGTTTTGGGGTTGCCCAGGTCCTGCCGGATCTGGCGCGCCCGTTCAATGATGTCCGGCCGGCCGGCCAGTTCGCTGATCTGCTGGACGTCGATGGAAATGGGGAACGCCTGGGCGCGGGCGATGTGCGTGATTTCGCCGTCGCCGTCCTTGACGTGGACCTGCTGCTGCTTGACGCTGGCGCCAAGGAAGCGGCGGGCCGAGCGCATGAAGTTTCCGGCGTCGCTGGCGCGCTGGAAGCCCACCAGGTCCGCGCCGAGCAGCCCGTCGATGATGGCCTGCCGCCAAGGGAGCTGGGCGAAGATCTCCGGGGGCGGGAAGGGGATGTGGTTAAAGAATCCGATCCGCAGGTCCGGGCGGACCTTCCGCAGCATCCGTGGCACCAGCTGCAGCTGGTAGTCCTGGACCCAAACGGTGGCGTTTGTGTCAGCATGGCGGACGACGGCGTCGGCGAACCTTTGGTTGACCTTGCGGTAGGCGTCCCACCAGGTCCGGTGGAATTCCGGGGGTGCGATGACGTCGTGGTAGAGCGGCCAGAGGGTCGCGTTGGAGAAGCCCTCATAGTAGAGCTCCACCTCGTCGTCGCTGAGCTGGACGGGGACAAGGTCCATGCCGCCGTGGCTGAACGGTTCCAGCGTTTCGTCGGGGGCACCGTGCCAGCCCACCCAGGCGCCGTCTGTTTTACCCATCATGGGTGCCAGGGCCGTCACCAGTCCACCGGGGGAGCGACGCCACCCCGAGCCGTCGTCGCCGTTGTCGCCCGGAGCGCAACGGTCCACCGGCAGCCTGTTGGACACCACCATAAAGTCGTATTTCGTGGCGTCGCCGTGCGCGGAACCGGTGGTTCCTGGCCGGGATTTGGCGGCGGATTTGTCCTGGACGGGTGATTGCATTGCGGCCCCCTGGGGTTGCTTGTGCTCTCAGGCAACCCTAACGGGGCGGGGTCATCCGTGCTATTCATCCGTTGGGCAACCCGGCGGAATGGTTGAAAGCGCAAGCTCCCAGCTTTCTCCCCTAAAATGGTGGAGTTGCCACTGAGTGGTCCCCCCACGTCGATCGACCCAAGGAACACATGAGCCCCGCAAATGAAGTACGGAAGTCCAAGGCTGAGCGCACCGCGGAGGCGCGCGAGAAGGCCCGGATGATCCGCGAAGCCCAGCTGAAGAAGGAGCGGCGGAACAAGCTGCTGATCGGCTGGGGCATCGTCGCGGCCGTGGTGGCCATCCTGGTCATCGTGGGGCTGGTGGTCACCACCTCGCTCAAGCAGAACACGCCGATCGCGGACCAGGGACCGGTCCCCACCAGCGCCAACACCAACGGCGGCGTGACCCTGCTGGCGAACACCGAGGTCAAGGCCGCCGACGGCGGCTCCGTGGACATGGCCAACCTGCCGGCCAAGCCCGAGACCCTGCCCAGCCCGCTGGTCGCCCCCGGCGCCGAAGCCGAGACCGGCCAGCCCGTCAAGGTTGTTGCGTACGTTGACTTCATCTGCCCCGTCTGCAAGCGGTTCGAGGACACCTACAACGAGGCCCTCACCGGGCTCCGCAACGAAGGCAAAATCTCCCTCGAATACCGCCCGCTGGGCTTCCTGGACCGCCAGTCCAGCACCAACTACTCCTCACGTGCCGCCAACGCCGCCGCTTGCGTCGCGGACAAGGCTCCGGACAAGTACGGCGAATACGTGGACACCCTTTTCACTAACCAGCCCGCTGAAGGTGGCGCCGGCCTTTCCGATGACAAGCTGAAGTCCCTGGCCAGCGACATCGGCGCGGACATCGGCAGCTGCGTGGACGACAAAACGTTCCGCCCGTACGTCAAGTACGCCACCGGCCTGGCCGCCAACACCGGCATCAGCGGCACGCCCACCATCTTTGTGGACGGCAAGCAGTGGGACGGTACCACCGACCTGAATGCCGACATCCAGGCTGCGATCGACGCCAAGGCCTGATCCGCCCGAAGTACCCAAGGCCCGCTCCCGGTTTTCTCCGGGGGCGGGTTTTTGCGCAGGGCCTGCCGGACGCAAGCGTTTTTACCACCGGTGGGACTTTGGGCTACCCTTATCCAGTGCCGTTCAGGCGTTGCCCCATTGGGGGTGTGCCTCCTTAGCTCAGTTGGCCAGAGCACCGCTCTTGTAAAGCGGGGGTCGTCGGTTCGAATCCGACAGGAGGCTCCAACGGAGCCCTCCGTTCCGGCGATTCTGCCGGAACGGAGGGCTTTTCCTTTTCCCGGAAGCAGCCGGTCCCGCTGGTGCCCGATCCTGTCCGGCAATGTGGGCTAGGGTCAGTGCAACAAACCTTCGTGAAGGGTCGCCACCGGATGTCCGTGCGCACCGGGCGAAGGGTGCCGCCGGTACCCGCAGCCACCCGGCAAAGTTTCGCTGACTGGGCCTTTTTTGTGCTCGGCGGCGTGTCAGCCGTCTGGCTTGCCGCCGTCCTGGTCCGGGAGAGCTTCCTCTTCGGCTGGTGGCAGTTGCTCTTCCTCGTGGGGTTCTGGGTGGCGCTTGCCTACCTGGTGCTGCCCCGGCTGCACAGCATCCTGACCCGGATCTACGTCCCCGACTACTTCATCGGCCGGGCCCGGACCAGCGACGGGTTGCTGGGCGACCCGGTCAACCTCGCCCTCCTCGGCTCCGAAGCCCAGCTCCACACCGCCATGCAGGGCGCCGCGTGGATCCGTGCCGACGACCTGTCGTTCCGGACCGGGTTCCGCATTGTGAAGTCCACCGTCCTGCGGCGCAGCTACCTGGCCGCGCCCGTCAGCCCGCTCCTTCTGTTTGGCCGCAGGCAGGACTTCGCGTACCAGCAGGAAGTGGACGGCAGCCCCGGCAAACGACACCATGTCCGGTTCTGGCGCGCCCCCGCGGGGTGGTTGCTGCCCGGCGGCATCAGCGCCGATTGGCTCGCCGCCGGCACCTATGACCGGAGCGTGGGCTTTTCGCTTTTTACGCTGCAGGTCACCCACAAGATCGCGCCGGACACCGATGTGGAACGGGACCATATCGTGGCTACTGTCCTTGCCGCGCAGGGGGACGCGACGGTGAGCGTCATCCGCGATTTTTCCACCGGATACCACGCGCGCAACGGCGGCGGCGATGCCATAGTTACCGACGGCGACCTGCCCATCCTTGACCTGCGCCAGCTGGCTGCCGGCACCGCGGAGCCTGACCAGGGCACGGACAGCCGCGACCGGCGCCCCGCGCCGGTGGTGGTGGGCGCGGTCATGACCGCCGTCAGCGCGCTCGCCTCGATCCTCACCGGCATCGTGCAGCTGCTGGACGCGCCCATCACCGCCGCCGACACCGACCCTGGACTGGGGCCGCTCGCCACCGTGGTGGTACAGGTCGCGGCGTCCGCCGTGATCGCCGTGGGGGTGGTGATGGCGCTGCTCGCCTGGCGGGTCTTCCTGGGCAGTGCCCGGGCCAGGTCCGCCGTGATGCTGCTCAGCGTGCTCTCCATCGCAGCCCTCGTCACCGCGTCTGAGTCCGGCAACCCGGATGACGTGCGGCAGAACCTGTGGAGCGTGGCGCTGACGGTGCTGGTGCTGCTGGCGCTTTCCAGCGACAGGGCAACCACCTACGTGAACCGCCGGCGCAAGGCGCCCAAACGGATCTCGGGGCTGCCCGGCGGAACGGCCCCGTTCTAGCTGCGCAGGCCTTGCCCGGGGCCCCGCCCTGCGCCGCGCTTTCCCTTCCCGGGACGCACCTTCCGGCGGTACTCTGGGACCCGCCAGCACCACGACCGGACAGGAGTGCCAATGCCCAAGACCGGCAAGAACCACCACGCCCTGAAGAAGGAGCTGCCGTCCACCCTGCAGCGCTCCGGCCAGGAAGCCCAGGACACTTTCGCCAAAACCTACGACTCGGCCATGGAGTCCTACAACGACGAAGGCCGCGCCGCGCGGACGGCGTTCGCCGCCCTCAAGCACAGCCACGAAAAGGTGGCCGACCATTGGGAGCCCAAAGCGGAGAACGGCCCGTCGGACGAACGGGCGGAGCAGGGCGGTTTGTCGGATAAACCCACAGCCGGCGGTGTGGACGCCAACGCCTCCAAGGCCCACCTCTATAAGCTCGCGAAGGAACTCGACGTCGCCGGCCGCTCCACCATGGGCAAGGACCAACTGGTCCAGGCCCTACGGAAAGCCAACGACTCCGCCACGCGCAGGGCCAGCGGCGGCTAGCGGTTCCCAGCTGACCAGGGCGCCCCGCCAACTGGCCCTTGCCGTTCCGCCCGCCAGGGTGTCGAATCAGAAGACACATGTGGGCCGGCTTGGACGCCAGGAGGAACATTGTCCGCCATTTCCTGCACGGCACTGCAATGAACCCGGCCGCCCAAAAGATCCAGCGCATCTACCTCACGCTGACCTTGGGCAACACCCTTGCGGCCTCGTTCATCTGGGGCATCAACACCCTCTTCCTGCTGGATGCCGGCCTCAACAACCTGGAGGCCTTCGCCGCCAATGCGTTCTTCACGGCCGGGATGGTCCTCTTCGAGGTGCCCACCGGCGTCATCGCCGACGGCTGGGGCCGGCGCACCTCATTCCTGCTCGGGACGTTGACGCTGGCCGTATCGACCTTCCTGTACTACCTGCTGTGGCAGTGGTCCGCGCCGTTCTGGTGGTGGGCCGCCGTGTCCGTCCTGCTTGGCCTCGGGTTCACGTTCTTTTCCGGGGCCGTTGAGGCCTGGCTGGTGGACGCGCTGCGCTTCTCCGGATACGACGGTGACCTGGAGGCAGTGCTGGGCCGCGGACAGATGGTCTCGGGCATCGCCATGCTGGCCGGATCCGTGGCCGGCGGCGTCCTGGCGCAGGCCACCAACCTGGGCGTCCCCTTCCTGGTCCGCGTGGCGGTGCTGCTGGCCCTGTTTGCCGTGGCCCTGCGGCTGATGCACGACGTCGGCTTCACACCCGAGCGCTCTCCGCACCCGATCCGGGCCACGCGGGCTGTGCTGAAGGCATCCGTGGACGGCGGGCTGAAGAATCCGCCGGTCCGCTACATGATGCTTGCCGCACCCTTCACCGAAGGTGTCGGCTTCTACGTTTTTTACGCGCTGCAGCCCTACCTGCTGCAGCTGTTCGGTGACCCCCGTGCCTACGCGGTGGCCGGGCTGGCCGCGGCCATCGTGGCTGGAGCGGATGTGGTGGGCGGGTGGATGGCCCCGCGGGTCCGGCGCCTGGTCCGGCGGCGCACCACCATCCTGATCGCCAGCAACGTCATCAGCTCCGTGATCCTGGTGGTGCTGATGGTCACCGCCAACTTCTGGGTGGCGCTGGCCCTCCTGGCGCTCTGGGCCGTGGTGGGGTCCGCAGGCACCCCCGTCCGGCAGGCCTACCTCAACGACATGATCGAATCCAGGCAGCGCGCCACGGTCCTCAGCTTCGATTCGCTGATGGGGTCCGTCGGCGGCGTGGCGGTACAGCCTGCCCTGGGCCGCACGGCCGACCTGTACGGTTACCCGGCGTCCCTCGCCGTGGGCGGTGCCGTCCAGCTGCTGGCCGCCCCCTTCATTTTCCTCAGCCGCCGGCAACGCGCTGCTGCTGATGTCCGGACCGAGCCGGCACCGGACACGGACGCCACGGCAGGGCCCGACGCCGGAACGGCACCTGCGCCTTGACCGTTTCCGGCGGGTGCCGGGCAGGGGCAGCCGCGGCAGAGTTAATCGTCGGGAGACGGGGACGAAACGCGGCCACAACAATCGCTGCGTAGGTTGGGCGCATGACAGCTCACAACGCAGGCCGGCTCCTTGACTGGCTTCGGGACGTCTTTACCTACGAATCCCCGGACCGCGCCGCCGACGCCATGGCCGACGCGACCCGCTGGGGCTGGCTGCCGGCGCTCAGCGGTGTGGCCGCCGGTGCGCACCAAGCGAGGGCAAGCCATCACGGCGGCCTGGAGCCCGAAAACAGTCGTGGATTGGCCTGACGACGTGGCATCGGAACGGCCCCAGGTGATACTTGCGCCACTGCTTTAACACCTGTCCCGTGCCGGCGGAACGTGTGGTTTTTACTGCCGGCCGGCGTCGTTACCTGCCATAACGGCGCGGGTGCCGAAACGACATCAAACGGATGACGGCGGGGCAAATTTCCGGTCTTGATGCATGGTGGCGTGATGCTGGGGAAGCTTCGCTAACGGTTGCGCGCCGAAGCGGAAACAAGCCTGTTTTCCGGGTCTGGAGGCTCCTAGCCTTGAGCTATCCACCCGCTCCTCACCCAGGAAAACGACAATGAAAAAACTATCAATCTGGTTCACCGCGCTTCTTATCGCGGCAGGGCTGGGCATCATCATCCCGGGGCCAGCCTCGGCAGCTACATCGTATTGCGGCCTCACTTGGGGGTCATTGGCCAAGGCAGCTCCTGACACCGGCGCAGGATCCGTCACCAACGTCCGCTCCGGCCGTCAGGCCTGCTACGACCGGCTGGTGATCGACCTCAATGGCCGGACGGACGGCTACAGGGTTGAGTACGTTGGTGTCATCACCAGCGACGGCAAGGGAGAGGTAATACCCGTCAGGGGCGGTGCCCGGCTGCGGATCGTTGCCCTGGCTCCTGCCTACAACGACTCCGGGTCCGCCACCTATCTGCCGGCCAACCCGAAGGAAGTAGTCAACGTGGCCGGTTACCAGACCTTCCGCCAGGTGGTCTGGGCCGGAAGCTACGAGGGCCAGACAACTCTGGGCCTGGGCGTTCGTGCCAGGCTTCCGTTCCGGGCCTTCACCCTGGTCGGTCCGGGCGGCGGGTCCCGCCTGGTGATCGACGTGGCACACTTCTGGTGAGCCTGTCCCGCCCGGCGTAAATTCCCCGGTATGACCACAGAAAAGGTGCCGCAGCCCCGAACCAGGGACCGCGGCACCTTTCGTTGCGTACTGCCGATGGATTGGAAACATGATGCGACGCGGTTTTGGTCCGGCGGTGGATCAACGGGAGCCAGCTGGAACAGGCAGGCGCGGGCTGGCAGGGCGTCCGGGTCCAGGTCGGGCTGGCTTGCGGGGCCCTACCGCGATGGTGCCGCAGTTCCTACTCCGGGACCACCAGGGCCGGCGTGTCACGCCGGAGCGTCTCGCCGCGGAAGAACCCGGGCCGCACCTTGGCCATGACCAGCATAAACACGGCGCCCAGCGCCAGGATGCCGATGCCGAGGATAAACACCAGGCCCACCCCGAACACCTCGGAGCCGCTGCCGAATTCGGGCGCCCAGCTGTCGGCAGCGGTCTGGAGGAACACCACAAACAGGCCCACTCCGCCCAGGACCGGGCAGAGCAGCCGAAGGACGAAGTGGCGGACGCTGCTGAAAACGCTGTGCCGGAAGTACCAGGCGCAGGCCAGGGCGGTCAGGCCGTAGTAGAAGCAGATCATCAGCCCCAGGGCCAGGATGGTGTCATTGAGGACATTTTCGCTGACCACGTGCATCACGGCGTAGAAGCCCGCCGAGACGATGCCGGCGGCGATGGTGGCGTAGCCCGGCGTCGCAAATTTGCGGCTGATGCGGCTGAACGGCTGCGGCATGGCGCCGTAATGGCCCATTGCCAGCAGGCTGCGCGAAGGGGACATAAACGTGGACTGCAGGGATGCAGCCGAGCTGGACAGCACGGCCAGCGACATCAGGATGGCAAAGGGGCCCATGATGGGTGAGGCCAGGGCCGTGAAGATGTTCTCGTGGATGTCGGCGTTGTTCAGGCCGTTGCCGGTGTCCCCGACGCCGGCAAACATCATGGTGGCGATGCTCACCACCAGGTAGATGCCCAGGACGATGACGGCCGTAAGGGTGCCGGCCAGTCCCGAGGTCCGCTTGCCGTTGGCGGTTTCCTCATTGACCGTCAGGCAGACGTCCCAGCCCCAGTACACAAAGATGGACAGCGAGATGCCGGCGGCGATCTGGCCGAACGTCTCGATTTTGGTGACGTCGAACCATTCCCAGCTGAAGGGGATGGCGGTTTCGGAGGTGGACCAGTTGGCGAAGGCCATCCCCACAAACAAGCCCAGGACCACCAGTTGGAAGCCCACCAGGCTGTACTGCACCACTTTCGTGGTGTGCATGCCGCGGTAGCTGACCCAGACCGCAAGAGCCACAAAGACGAAGCAGGTCATTACGTTGACAGCCTTGTTCCCCGCGAGGTCGGCGAGGTCGGGGGAGCCCGTCACCTGGGAAAGGAAGAGGTAGAAGAAGTCGACGGCGACGCCGGCCAGGTTGGAGAGCACAATGATGTTGGCCGCCAGGAGGCCCCAGCCGCCCATCCAGCCCACCCAGGGGCCAAACGCCTTGGTCACCCAGGTGAAGGTGGTGCCGCTGTCCGGCGAGTCGGCGTTGAGCTCCCGGTAGGCCAGGGACACCAGGATCATGGGGATGAATCCGATGAGGAAGATGACGGGCAGCTGCAGGCCGGCCTCATTCACGGTAGGGCCCAGGGCGCTGGTCAGGGTGTAGGCCGGGGCGATGGTCGAAATGCCCAGGACAACCACGGCCAGGAGTCCCAGCTGGCCGCCCTTGAGGCCTTTGGCGGAGACGCCGGCGTCTCCGGAGGCGGGCGCGTTGCCGGGGGACTTGGCGCTGGTGCGGGTGGTCTCTGTCATGGCACCACTTTCTGGAAGAAATTGAGACGGCAGTCACTATATGAATGGCGTTCATTTAGTATGGGGTCGGACCGGCCAGGATGCAAGGGCGCAGCAAAAAGTGGTCCCCGGCACCCTGCTTGCCACGCTTCAGGGAAAATTAGTAAGCTCACTGAGAAATCCCGTCCGGGCCCGCGCTGAAGCGGCGGCAGGCTGGTAGCGTCGGGATTACTGGACCACTCGAGGAGGACGCATGAAAGCTTCACCGACACTGACCAACAACCTCCAGGCCGTCCTGGCGGACCTGATTGAACTGCACATCCAGGGCAAGCAGGCCCACTGGAACATCGTGGGAACGAACTTCCGCGACCTGCACCTGCAGCTGGACGAAATCGTCGACGCTGCCCGCCAGTTCGCCGACGACACGGCCGAACGTATGCGGGCCCTGCACGCCCTGCCGGACGGACGCAGCGCAACGGTGTCCGGATCCACCAGCCTGGCGCAGTTCCCGGAAGGCCTGATCAGTACCAAGGATGCAATCGAACGCATCGTGGCTGCGATGGAAGCTGCCGTAGGCACCATGCGCAAGGTCCATGACGAGGTGGACGAGGAGGATCCCACCAGCGCGGACCTCCTGCACGAGTTCATCGCCAGGCTCGAGCAGTTCGCCTGGATGGTGCAGGCGGAAAACATGAAGCCCACCGCCAGCGTCACCACCGCCGACGCCAAGTAGTTTCTGCAGCCTGTGGGCTGCCAACTACAGAGACGCCCGGCGTCGGAGCCTATGCTCCGGCGCCGGGCGTCTTTTGTCCTGGCGGGTTATATCAAGCCGGTGTCATCCCCGCGTGGTTTCCCCAGTCGGGCCGCCGTGACGGCGCCCGCAGTCCCGCCGCTACTTGCCGGCCCGCGGAACCTTCCGCAGC
Organism: Arthrobacter sp. ZBG10; assembly: GCF_001238605.1. Lineage (NCBI taxonomy): Bacteria > Bacillati > Actinomycetota > Actinomycetes > Micrococcales > Micrococcaceae > Arthrobacter > Arthrobacter sp. ZBG10. The sequence goes on from NZ_LFQH01000058.1 coordinate 18,930, forward strand.
ACGGTGCCGGCCAGAACCGCCGTCAATGCCATCAGCACCAAGGCGATGGTGGCTGTGATGTGCACGCCGGAGTCGAAGGCGGCGCGTGCCGTGGCAAGCAGTTCCCCGGCGGCCGGCGCCTGCAGGGTCGCTGCCAGCTCCACGGCGCCGGCCAGCGTCTCGCCGGCCTGGTGGGTGGCGCCCTGGGGCAGGGAACTGGCCACGCCCTCGGGGAGCACCAGGTTCCGCTGGTAGGAAGCCGTCAGGATGGAACCCAGCACGGCGGTGCCCAGCAGCGAGCCCACCTCGTAGCCCGTTTCGGAGATCGCCGCCGCGGCCCCTGATTTTGCGGCCGGGACGGAGCCAAGGATGAGGTCATTGGAAATGGTTTCCGCGGCCCCCACGCCCAGGGCCAGGACCAGCAGCGCCGCCAGCAGCAGTGCCGGTCCCGCGCTGTGGTCGCCGAACGCCACCAGTGCATAGCCGGCGGCGCTCAGGCTCAACCCCCCGGCCACCACAAACCCGGGCCGGACCTTGCGGACCAGCGGGACCACCAGCAGGCCGGCCGCCACGGTGGCCAGGAGTGCCGGGATCATGGCCACGCCGGACGCTGAGGGTGACATGCCTTCAAGCAGTTGCAGGTGCTGGGCCAGGAAGAAGATGAAGCCGTTGAAGGAAAACAGGGCCAGCACGTTGGCGGTGATGGCCGTGCTGAAGACGCGGTTGGAGAACAGGCCCATGTCCAGCAGCGGGGCGGCGAGGGTGCGCTGGCGCCGGACAAAAACCCAGCCCATTGCCAGGCCCAGGGCGATGATGGCCACGGCCTTGAGGCTGAAGCCGGCGGTGGCGATTTCCTTGATGCCGTAAACCACGGGGACCATCACCAGCATGGAGAGGACGATGCTGATGATATCCACCCGTCCCGGCCGGGGATCCCTGGACTCCGGGATGAAGAACGGGCCAAGGGCCAGGAGTGGCAGCATGATGGGAACTGCCACCAGCAGCACGGCACCCCACCAGAAGTGTTCCATCAGCCAGCCGCCGAAAATCGGGCCAAGTGCGGCGCCGCCCGAGAAGCCTGCCGCCCAGATGGCTACGGCAAGCCGGCGCCTGTTCGGGTCCGGGAAGATGTTCCGGATCAGGGACAGGGTGGAGGGCATCAGCATGGCGCCGAAGAACCCCAGGCCGGCGCGGCCCGCGATGAGCCACTCCGCGGTGGGCGCAAAGGCCGTTGCGGCCGAGACGGCCGCAAAGCCGAGGCTGCCCGTCAGCAGCAGGCGCCGGCGCCCGATCCGGTCGCCCAGGCTGCCCATCGCCACCAGCAGTGCCGCGAGGACCAGTGGGTAGGCGTCCACGATCCACAGGAGCTGGACGCCGGTGGTCTGCAGGCTCCGCGCGATTTCAGGGAGCGCAAACGTCAGCGCGGTGTTGTCAACCGCCACCAGCAGGACCGGAAACATCAGCAGTCCCAGCGCCAACCAGTCGCGCCACGAACCGGCTGAGGTGGGCGTTGCGGCTTCCGCCGCCTGGTCCTTCCGCGTGGAGGCTGTTGTTGTCATCCGGCGACTGTACCGTCCAGACGGTACAGTTACAAAATTTCTGCCAGTTGAGGGTTTCGCCGCAGCTTTGTGCATGATGGGAACCATGCCCCGAAAACCAGTCGCCCGTGATGCTGTCCTGGACGCCTTCGAAGCCCTGCTGATCGACGTGGGCGAGCGCGCCGCCACCCTCGACGCCGTGGCCCGGCAGGCGGGGGTTTCCAAAGGCGGGCTCTTGTATCACTTTCCGAACAAGGAAGCGCTGATCAGCGCCCTGCTGGAGCGCCTCGACGCGCTCGCCGACGCGGATCTCGCCCGCATGGCGGCCGCCCCCGAAGGGGCAGCCGAATACTTCATCCGGACATCCCTCTTCTCCGACACCGCCATGGACCGGGCCTTTGTGGCCGCTACCCGTCTCGCGGAAGTGGCACATGCCGAAGCGCGGCGCCGGTTCGCGGGGATCCAGGGCCAGTGGCTGGACCTGCTGGCCGCCGACGTCGGGCCCGGCGTTGCGAAAGCCGTCCTGTACATGGGTGACGGACTCTACTTCAACGCCATGTGGGAAAGCGGCACCGAAGGCGTCAGTGAGCGCCAGCTGGCCGACGTCGAAAGCCTTATCCTCGCCGTGCGGAAACTCCGGGCCTGACTCCCCGGACGCGCACCCTTCCGCTGTGACCGGCGGGCTGGTTTGCGGCTGCGGCCCGGGCATAGGACAATAAAGGTCTGTGAGGGCTGTCACCCGGCCCGCACGGATGCTGAAAAACTAAATGAATTGCCTTTGATCTGCGGCGGGAGAGTCCTGCTGTCAAGGTACAAGCAGGCGCCGTAGGAGCAAATCCTCCCCAGGAATCTCACAGGCCCATGTACCGCCGCGGCGAGGCGCCTCTGGAAAGCAGCAGGCAGTCCATCTGTGCCCCGTTCCGGGATGCAGGACAGTCAGGCTCACCGACGGTGCAAGCGGGGCCAGCTTCGGCAGGCGGCGCGGAAACTCTCAGGTCCAATACAGAGCGGGGAGGAACCCGAATCGATGCGGCGCACCCTGCGCCGCCTAAGTTTATGGAGTTCCTTGTGACTGTCGCCCCGGCACCCGCCACTTTTGTTGACCGGCATATCGGCGTCCGCCGCGCTGCCGAAGTACAGGCCATGCTCAAGGCAGTTGGCCATGAGAGCGTGGATTCACTCGTTGATACCGCCGTCCCCAAAGGCATCCGGCAGGAAACGCCGCTGGAGCTGGCCCCGGCGGTGAGCGAGGTGGAGGTCCTGGCCGAGCTGCGCCGGATCGCCGCCAAAAACAAGACCGCCGTGCAGATGATCGGCCAGGGGTATTACGACACCGTGACTCCGCCCGTGATCCGCCGCAACATCCTTGAAGGCCCCGCCTGGTACACCGCGTACACGCCCTACCAGCCTGAAATTTCCCAGGGCCGGCTCGAAGCCCTGCTGAACTTCCAGACCATGGTCCAGGACCTGGTGGGCCTGCCCATCGCCAACGCCTCGCTGCTGGACGAAGCCACTGCTGTGGCCGAAGCCGTCCTGATGATGCGCCGCGCCAACAAGGACAAGGGCGCCAAGGACGGCATCACAGTGCTGGATGCCGACTGCCTGCCGCAGACCATCGCCGTGGTGAAGGGCCGCGCCGAGGCGCTGGGCTTCGAAGTCCGCGTCGCCGACCTCACCCACGGCCTGCCCGACGGCGCCATCAACGGCGTGGTCCTGCAGCAGCCCGGTGTTTCCGGCCGCGTTTTTGACCACTCCGCCGTCATCGCAGCAGCCAAGGAGCGGGGCGCCCTGGTCACGGTGGCCGCGGACCTGCTGGCCCTGACGCTGATCACGCCGCCGGGCGAGCAGGGTGCCGACATCGCCGTGGGAACCGCGCAGCGCTTCGGCGTCCCGCTCTTCTACGGCGGACCGCACGCCGCCTACATGGCCGTCCAGAAGGGCCTCGAGCGTTCCATGCCCGGCCGCCTGGTGGGCGTTTCCAAGGACGACGCCGGTGTCCCCGCCTACCGCCTGGCGCTGCAAACCCGTGAACAGCACATCCGCCGCGAGAAGGCCACGTCCAATATCTGCACCGCGCAGGCGCTGCTGGCCATTGTGGCGTCCATGTACGCCGTCTACCACGGCCCCGAAGGCCTTAAAGCCATCGCGGAAACCGTCCACGGCCACGCCCGCACGTTGGCGGCGTCCCTGCAGGGTGCAGGCGTCGAGGTGCTGCACGGCTCCTTCTTCGACACCGTCACCGTCCGGGTCCCCGGCAAGGCCGCCGAACTCGTGGCAGCGGCCGAGGGCAAAGGCATCAACCTGCGTTCCATCGACGCCGACACCGTGGGCATCTCCGCGGACGAGACCACCACCGCCGCGGTCATTGCCGACGTGGCGGGCATCTTCGGGGCCGGCATCTCCCGGTCCGTGGACGGCTTCTCGCTGCCCGCCGCCGTGATCCGCTCCAGCGCGTTCCTGCAGCACCCGGTGTTCAGCACCCACCGCTCCGAGACGCAGCTGCTGCGCTACATCCGCAAGCTCTCCGACCGGGACCTGGCCCTGGACCGCACCATGATCCCCCTGGGCTCCTGCACCATGAAGCTGAACGCCACGGCGGAAATGGAAGCCATCTCCTGGCCCGAATTCGCCTCGATCCACCCGTTCGCGCCCGACTCCCAGACCGAAGGCTGGCGGGAACTCATCGCCGACCTCGAAGGCCAGCTGACGGAGATCACCGGCTACGACCAGGTCTCCATCCAGCCGAATGCCGGTTCGCAGGGTGAACTTGCCGGGCTGCTGGCCATCCGCGGCTACCACCTGTCCCGCGGCGATGACCAGCGCACCATCTGCCTGATCCCGGCGTCGGCGCACGGCACCAACGCCGCCTCCGCCGTCCTGGCCGGCATGAAGGTGGTGGTGGTGGCCACCGCCGCCGACGGCACGATCGACCACGCGGACCTTTACGCCAAAATCGAGGCCCACAAGGACGCCCTCTCCGCCATCATGATCACCTACCCGTCCACGCACGGGGTGTACGACGCCGACGTCCGCGAGGTCTGCGACGCCGTCCACGCGGCCGGCGGCCAGGTCTACATCGACGGCGCCAACCTCAACGCCCTGGTGGGGCTGGCACAGCCCGGCCACTTCGGCGGCGACGTCTCGCACCTGAACCTGCACAAGACCTTCTGCATCCCGCACGGCGGCGGCGGACCCGGTGTGGGCCCCGTTGCTGCCAAGGCCCACCTGGCACCGTTTATGCCGGGCAACGCTGCCACCTGGACCGAAGGCAACGACGTTCCCATTTCCGCCTCAAAGTACGGCTCCGCCGGCGTGCTGCCCATCTCCTGGGCCTACGTCCGGCTGATGGGCGGCCAGGGACTCACCGACGCCACCAAATCCGCGCTGCTCGCCGCCAACTACATCGCCAAGCGGCTCAACGAACACTTCCCCGTCCTCTACACCGGCGAGGGTGGCCTGGTGGCCCATGAGTGCATCCTGGACCTCCGCGACCTCACGGCCAAGACCGGCGTCACGGCCGAGGATGTGGCCAAGCGCCTCATCGACTTCGGCTTCCACGCGCCCACGCTGTCCTTCCCGGTGGCCGGAACCTTGATGGTGGAGCCCACCGAGTCCGAGGACCTGGCCGAGATTGATCGGTTCATCGAGGCCATGGTCACCATTCGGCACGAAATCGACCAGGTGGCCCACGGCGATTTCGCCGTGGCCGACTCGCCGCTGCGGCGTGCACCCCACACGGCAGCTGCCGTCATCACCTCCGACTGGGACCGGCCCTACCCCCGCGAGCAGGCCGCGTTCCCCGTCCCGCACCTCCGGCAGGACAAGTACTTCCCGCCCGTGGGACGGGTGGACGGCGCCGCCGGTGACCGCAACCTGATCTGCTCCTGCCCGCCGCTCGAAGCGTTCGAAAACTAAGGACAGCACCGTGACCGAGAAATACACAGCACTGTACGACGCCCACAAAGCGCTCGGCGCTTCCTTCACGGACTTCGGCGGCTGGCAGATGCCGCTCAAGTACAGCTCCGAACTGGCCGAGCACCACGCGGTCCGGAACGGCGCCGGCCTGTTCGACCTGTCCCACATGGGCGAAGTGGAGATCACCGGCCCGGAGGCAGCCCAGTTCCTGGACTACGCCGTGGTGGGAAAGATTTCCGCAATGCCCGTGGGCAAGGCGAAATACTCGCTGATCTGCGCCGAAGACGGAGGCATCATCGATGACCTCATCATCTACCGCCGGCCGCAGGCAGCGGACGGTACCGACGTTTTCCTGGTGGTTCCCAACGCCGGCAACGCCGACGTGGTGGCCGCAGCCCTGGCCGAACGGGCCGAAGGCTTCGATGCGATCGTCAAGGACGCCTCCGCCGAAACCTCCCTGATCGCCGTACAGGGCCCCAAGGCGCAGGACATCCTGCTGCGCCTGGTCCCGGCGGCTCAGCACGAGGCCGTTACGGGCCTGAAGTACTACGCCGGCGTGGACGTGACGTTCCTGGTGGGCGGCGCCGGACTGGACCTGCTGCTGGCACGCACCGGTTACACCGGCGAGGACGGCTTCGAGATCTTTGTGGCCAACAGCGACGCCGCCGGCCTGTGGCAGGCTTTGGTGGCGGTTGCCGAACCCGGCGAATTGACGCCGGCCGGGCTGGCCTGCCGGGACTCGCTCCGCCTCGAAGCCGGGATGCCGCTGTACGGCAACGAACTCTCGCGGCAGGCGGATCCTTTCGCCGCCGGCCTGGGACCCGTCGTCGCGCTGTCCAAGGAAGGCGACTTCGTGGGCAAGGCTGCGCTGGCAGCCCGCAAGGAAGCCGGCGCCGGCAGCACCTCCGGCCGCCGCCTGGTGGGGCTGAAGGGCCTGGGCCGCCGCGCAGGCCGCGCCCACTACCCGGTCCTCAAGGACGGCGTGGTTGTTGGCGAGGTCACCTCCGGCCAGCCCTCACCCACCCTGGGCTTCCCCGTGGCGATGGCCTACGTGGACGTGGCGCACGCCGCCCCCGGAACCGCCTTGGACATCGACCTGCGCGGCAAGGCCGAACCGTTCGAAGTTGTGGCCCTGCCGTTCTACAAGCGCGGCAAGTAAGCCGCGGTCCGGGCGAAATGCCCGCCCGGACACCCCTCCACCTTCCGCACCAACCCTAAGGAACCCTGCATGGCAATCGTTGCCCCTGAACTTCAGTACTCCGACGAGCACGAGTGGGTGGCCCGCGAGGCCGGAAACCTGGTCTCCGTTGGCATTTCCGCCGTCGCCACGGACGCCCTGGGCGACATCGTGTACGTGGACCTGCCCGAGGTGGGCTCCACGGTCACGGCCGGCGAAACCTGTGGCGAGGTGGAATCCACCAAGTCCGTCTCCGACCTGTACGCGCCCGTCACCGGTGAGGTCACCGAAACCAACCCCGCCGTGGTGGATGACCCCGCCCTGATCAACAGCGATCCCTACGGCGCCGGCTGGCTTTTTAAGGTCGCAGCGGACCACGACGGTCCGCTGCTGTCCGCCCAGGAATACGCCTCCAAAAACGGCGGCGACCTGGGTGGCCCCGCCGTGGCCGCCGGTTCCTAGCCAACCGCAGCAACCGAAGCACCTGCAGCCCGGACACCCAGGCTGCCTGCGGGGGCCGGCCGGACATCCGGAACCGGCCCCCGCCCCATCCCCGTCACCCAGTAAGGACCCACCTCATGGCCGTTGGAGTTTTTGATCTCTTTTCCGTGGGGATCGGGCCGTCAAGCTCGCACACCGTGGGTCCCATGCGGGCCGCGGCCGTATTCGCCGAGGAACTGAAAGCCTCCGGGGACCTGGGACAGGTGGCCTCGCTGCGCGTGGACCTGTACGGCTCCCTGGCCGCCACGGGCCACGGGCACGGCACCATGACCGCGATCCTGCTGGGCCTTGAGGGCTACCACCCCGAGCAGATCCTGCCCGAAGAGGTGGAGGAACGCCTGGCCGGCATTGCCGCGACGGGGACGCTGGAGCTGGCCGGAACCGTGCCACTGCCGTACGGTGTTGCGGACATGGTGCTCCGGCCGCTCACCATTTTGCCCCGGCACACCAACGGCCTCACGTTCACCGTTTCCGACGCCGGCGGGAACGTCCTGCACCAGGCCACGTTCTTCTCCGTAGGCGGCGGCTTTATTGTCCGGGAGGGCGAGGAAACTGCGGCGCAGCAGGAGCTGGACGCCTCGAAGGAGGAACTGCCGCTGCCTTTCCGCACCGCTGCCGAACTGCTGGCGTGGTGCCAGGCCAAGGGGCTGTCCATCGGCGAGATCATGCTGGTGAACGAGGAAGCGTCCCGGACGGAACAGGAAATCCGCGACGGGCTGCTGCACATCCACGCCGTGATGGAAACCTGCGTGGAGACCAGCCTCAAGCGAGAAGGGCTGCTGCCCGGCGGGTTGAAGGTCCGGCGCCGTGCTCCCGGCTGGCACGCGCGGCTGATGAAGGAAGACAAGGACCGGGACCCCAAGTACTGGCAGGAATGGGTGAACCTGGTGGCCCTGGCGGTCAACGAGGAAAATGCCTCTGGCGGCCGGGTGGTGACGGCGCCCACCAACGGTGCCGCCGGAATCATCCCGGCCGTGCTGCACTACGCCCTGCACTTCGCGCCCGGGATGGACAAGGCGACGCAGGAGGACCGCGACGACGTTGTGGTCAAGTTCCTGCTCACGGCCGGGGCCATCGGGGTGCTGTACAAGGAGCAGGCCTCCATTTCCGGCGCCGAGGTGGGGTGCCAGGGCGAGGTCGGATCGGCGTCGTCCATGGCCGCCGCAGGCCTGGCCGAGGTGATGGGCGGAACCCCCGCGCAGGTGGAAAACGCCGCCGAAATCGCCATGGAACACAACTTGGGCCTGACTTGCGATCCCATCGGCGGGCTGGTGCAGGTGCCCTGCATTGAACGGAACGCCATCGCTGCGGCGAAGGCCATAAACGCCGCCAAAATGGCGCTGTGGGGTGACGGCTCGCACCGGGTGTCCCTGGACGAAGTCATCATCACCATGCGTGAGACCGGCAAGGACATGAGCTCAAAGTACAAGGAGACCGCCATGGGCGGGCTCGCCGTCAACGTGGTGGAGTGCTGAACGGCCCTAGTTGTTGAGCGCGGCCCACAGATTCAGGGTTGACGCGTAGCCAACCCAGGCGAGGTAGGGGAGCAGCAGCACGCCAGCCAGCCGGCTCACCGGGAAGGCCTTCCGGATCAGGAGGACCAGGACGACGGCGAGGGCTGCGATGTCCACGAACCCCAACCAGAGTGCCGGGGCACCGAAGGCCGGGTACAGGGCGAAGAACAGGGGCGTCCAGCAAAGGTTGAGTACCAGCTGGACCCAGTACAGCTTCAGGAAATTCCTGCTGGCCGGGCCGCCCTTGCGCCACACCAGCCAGGCGGCCACCGCCATCAGGATGTAAAGCACGGTCCAGACCGGCCCGAACACCCAGTTGGGCGGGGTCCACGGGGCTTTGCTGGCCGTGCTGTACCAGCCGTCCACGTTGCTGGTGGACGCCAGGCCGCCCAGGAAAGCCACCACGAACGACGCCGCCAGCAACCCGGCCAGGACCGCGGCCTGGACGCCTGCGCTACGCTGCGCCGGCCTGTCAGCCGGCAGTGACTCGGTCCGTTCCCCATTGGTCTGCATACGTTCCACCCTTCCGAACCGGTGCGGCCCCGTCAAGGCGGCAGCCAGTTGGTGGCAGGTGGCGGGCAATGCCGGTGCCCCCGCAGGCTTTAGACTTGATGCTGCATGTCCGCACGCACGCCACGAGACAGAACCGCGCACAGACCCTGAGATTGGACACGGCCCCCTTGCGAGAATTCACCGCACGATTCGCCACCGCCGAGGAAATTGAAAACTGGGACAAGTACGTCACGGCCAACCCTGACGGCGGCAACATGCTGCAGTCGGCGGCCTACGCTTCGGTTAAGAACGGCAGCGGCTGGAAGGTCCTGTTCCTGGTGCTGGAATCGGCCGGGACCGCCAGTTACAACCTGGTGCTGGAAAAGCGCTTCCCCCTGCTGGGTGGCCTCTGGTATCTGATCAAAGGCCCCGGACTTGGCGGGGCCGCCGAGCTTCCCGCAGCGCTGAAAGCCTGTGCGGCGCTGGTGCGTACCCAAAAGCTCAACGTCTTCACCATCAAGGTGGAGCCGGACATCCTTGCCACCGATGACGCCCAGGCGCACCTGGCCGCCGCCGGACTGGTCAAGGCGCCCAACATCCAATCGAATGACTCCACCGCCCTGCTGGACATCTCCGCGGACAGCGAGACGGTCCTCAAGGCCATCACCTCCCGGGCCCGCAATGCTGTCCGCCGGGCGGAGCGGGAAGGCTGCGAAGTACTGCGCCGCGAAGCCGGTCCGGAGACGTACCGCGCCCTCTACGACCTCATGGCCGACACCGTGAAGGCCAAGGGGTCCATGCCGCTGCGCAGCTACGACTATTACACCCGGTTCTGGGACGAGTTCTGCAGCCGCGGGCAGGGCAGTTTCTTCTTCGCCTATGAGGGCGGCAAACCCAGTGTGGGGGCCTTTGTCATCAACTACGGCGCCAAGGCCACGTACAAGGACGGCGGATCCCTGCAGGACCGCAAGCAGTACGGCGACTCGCACCTGGTCCAGTGGACGGCCATCCGCCACATGCAGGACCTGGGCTGCACGGAGTACGACTTCTGCGGTACCCCGCCCGCAGCGCGCATCAAGGACAAGACCCACAACCTCCACGGCATGGGAATGTTCAAAACCAGCTTCACCAAATCGGTCACCGATTTTGTGGGCTGCCACGACTACATCCTGTCGCCGCTGAAGCACCGGCTATGGGTGCGCGGTGGCGAAAAAGTGTTCCGCCGCCTCGAAACCGCCCGCACCGGCCAACAGTTCTACTGACGAGCAGTCCTACTGACCAGCCCCGGCACCTGCCAGGTCCCGGGACACCGTCCTGCACGTCCCGCACGCCAGGACAGCGAAACGCACCGAAGAAGGTAATTCCGTGAACGCACAGCCCACCACCGACCTTGAGTTCGCCCTCCTCAGCGACGCCGAGTTCGAGGCCTTCGCGCTGGCCCACCCCCAGAACAGCTTCCTCCAGTCCGTGGACTTCGCCCGCTTCCAGCGCGCCCGCGGCCAGCAGGTGGAACTGTTCGGGGCCCGCCGGAACGGCGAACTCGTCGCTGCCGGAAAGCTCAACACCACCACCACCCGGTTGGGCTACACCGTCCTGGAATGCGCCAAGGGACCCCTGCTTGACTACACCGACCCCGACTTGCTGCCCGCCGTCGTCGGGCTCCTCCGCCAACGCGCCACCGAACGCAAGGCAGCGGAACTGCGCATCTCACCGAACCTGAAATACGTGGCCCGCGACGAGGACGGCGCGGAGCATCCTGAGGTCCTGGACAACCGGCCGCTGCTGGCCCGCCTGGGCAGGCTCGGCTTCGCGCACCAGGGACTGGAGATGAACTTCGTCAACGTGAACTGGATGTTCGTCAAGGACCTTACCGCCGCGGCCGACGCCGAGGAACTGATCATGGGCACCAGTTACCGGACCCGGAAAGCCATCCGCAAGGCGGAAAAGAACGGCGTCTTCCTGGAGCAGGCCACGCTGGAGACCCTGGACGACTTCTACGGCGCGCTGAGCACCGCGGGCGATGGCAAGGGCTTCGTTTACCGCGAACGCGCGTATTACGAAAACCTGCTCCGCACCACGAACCCTGAGTTCACCAAACTCATGATGGCCAAAATCGACATCCCGGCGTACCGCAAATCCATCACGGAACGCCTCGCCGCCGAATCGGCCACCGCCGATGGCCTCCGTCGTGAAGTGGAGGAGACCGGCAGCAAAAAGAAGGCCAACCGGCTCAAAGTGGTCCAGGACCTTGTGGACAGCTACGAACGCAGCCTCAAGGACATTGAACGCTTCCCGGACTCCGTGGGCGTTGCCACCGTGGCCGCGATCCACTTCATCTGCTACGCGGACGAGGTGGTGTGCGTGATCGGCGGCACCGTCCAGGACTACATCTACTTCAACGGCGCCACGTCCCTGTACTGGGGCATGATGCTGCACGCTTTGGAGAAGGGGTATCCGCGGTACAACTTCTACGGCACGTTCGGCATTTCCGGGGAAGACCAGGAAGGCCACGGCGGTTATGAATTCAAGAAGGGCTTCGGCGGCGAAGTGGTCCAGCTGGTAGGCGACTTTGTCCTTCCGGTCCGGCCGGCGGTGTTCCATGCCAACCGGCTGGCCCGGCAGGCCGCGACCACCGGGCGCACGGCAGCAGCCGCCGCCCGAAAAGCCGCGGCCACCGCCCGCACGCTTGTGGCCCGCCTACCGCTGCGCCGCTCCTGACACACCAGATACCGAACACCGAACACCGCAACCGGGAGGAGGGGACCATGACCGACCGGCCAGGACACCCCGGCGCACGGCCGCACACTGACGGCCTGCCCAAGACTCAAGCGTTGACCGCTGCCCAGCTGCGGCAGGACGCCGCCGCCAAACGGATGCTGCGGCGCCTGGTGCAGGGCGAGAACCCGCCCACCGCGCCGCTGAGCATCGTGGACAGGCTGGCGGGCAGCCCCTACGCCAACCCCACCATCCAGGTGGGTGGTGTTGACACCTCCGCCCGCAAAACACTGGACTTCGCCCTGCACCTGGCCGAAACCATGTTCCGGTACGGCGCAGGAGCCCTCGAAGTGGAAACCAGCATCATCGCCGTCACGGCGGCGCTGGGCCTGAAAAACATTGAAGTGGACATCACCAACCAGTCGGTGGGCATCAACTACGCGCCCAAGGACCAGACCCCCATCGCACTGCTGCGCGTGGTGCGGTCCTGGACCAACAACTACGCCGGCCTGGCCAGGGTCCATCAGCTGGTAACGGACATCGTGGCCGGGGGAGTGGGCCGCGACGAGGCCATCCGGCGGCTGAACGGGATCATCACCAACCCCAAACCGTTCCCGCGCTGGATGGTCACCACGGCATTCGGCGTGTTTGCCGCCGTCTTTGTTGGTGTGCTGGGCGGGGGACCGGTCTCGTCCGCCATCGCGTTTGTGGCCAACATCGCCATCAGCCTGCTCGCCCGCCAGCTGGGGCGGTGGCGCGTCCCGGACTTCTTCATCACCGCCAGCAGCTCGTTTGTGGTGACAATGCTGGCGCTGACCCTGTGGCAATTCGGCCTGACCACCTCACCGGCCATCGTGGTGGTGGGCGGGATCCTGCTGCTCCTGCCTACAGGCAGGCTGGTTTCGTCGGTGCAGGATGCCATCAACGGCTTCCCGGTCACAGCCGCCGGGCGGTTCCTGTCCACCCTCCTGACCTTCAGCGCCATTGTGGCCGGCATAGCCGTGGCCTTTGTGGTGGGGGAGCTGACCGGGATGCAGCGGATCGACGTCACGCAGACCTTCCCCCCGGCCTACGACCTGTGGGTCCTGGTCCTTTTTGTGGCCGTGGCCGTCATCGCCATCGGCATTACGGAGCAGACCAGCTGGCAATTGCTGCTGCCCACCGCCGCGGTGGGTGTGGCCGGGTACCTGGTGCTGCTGGGCAGCGACCAGCTGGGTATCGGCGACAGGTTCTCACCCGCGCTCGCCGCAGTGGTCATCGGACTGCTGGCCCGGGTGGTGGCCCTGCGGCTGGGGGCGCCCCAGCTGGTGGTGGCCGTACCCGCGGCCCTGATCCTGCTGCCAGGGCTGACCATCTTCCGGTCCATGTACGTCCTCACCGTGGAGGAAACCCAGGTCCTGCTGGGCGCCGGCGGCATGCTCAGCGCCGGTGCGATCGTGCTGGGGACCGCCGGGGGCATCGTCCTGGGCGACACGCTGGCCCGGCCGCTGACCCGCAGCCTGGCCAGCAACGAACGGCGCCGCGCCCGGCGGCGCTGACAGGACCGCCCGGCGGTGCTGCAGGTCAGATCTGGCCAACGGGCAGTTTCTTTTCCGCCTGGAATTCGTCTTCCACCCGGCCCCGGGCCCAGTAGCCGGACAGCGACACCTGCCGGCGTTCCAGGCCACGTTGGACAAAAAAGATTTCCCGCAGGGCCTTCATGGCACCCCGCTCGCCGTGGGCGAAGACGTCAACGGTGCCGGCAGGCCACTGCGCCCCGGCAACCGCCGCGACCAGGAGGCCCTGGTCGCCGGCGGCTGCGCCGTTGCGGGCCAGCCAGGCCACCGTAACGCCGGCCGGCGCGGCGATGGGCTGGATTCCGGCGTCGGACTCCACCTCAAGGAAGGCCAGGCCCACGGCGTCAGCCGGCAGGGACTCAATGCTCGCGGCAATGGCCGGCAGGGCCGCCTCATCGCCGGCAAACAGGTACCAGTCGGCCTCCGGGTCCGGGTTGTACGCGCCGCCCGGGCCCGTGAACGTGAGGGTGTCCCCTGGTTCGGCCGTAGCGGCCCAGGGCCCGGCCAGGCCCTCGTCCCCGTGCACCACGAAGTCGATAGCCAGTTCACGTGCCGCCGGGTCCACCCAGCGGAGGGTGTACGTCCGCGTGAAGGGCCACTGTTCGCGCGGCATGGTTTCCCGGATGGTCCACAGGTCCAAGGGCGCGGGGTAGGCAACGCCCGGCTGGGGGAACGCGATCTTGACGTAGCGGTCCACAAACCCGTTGTTCACAAAATCCGCGAACCCGTCCCCGCCGGCGACGATCCGCACCATGTGCGGGGACAGTTGCTCCCGTCGCACCACCTCCAGGGTGATCTGCGGACGGCTTTTTTTGGTGGCGCTGGTGGCAGCGGGAACGGTGCTCATAAGGCAAGCCTAAGCTAGGGCGCCGGCGGGAGCTCCCAGGTTACGCCCGGAGCGCCCTGCTCCTGCAGCAGCCGGTTCACGGCACTGAACGGCCGGGAACCGAAAAACCCGCGGGACGCGGAGAGCGGGCTGGGGTGGACGCTGGCGACCACGGGTGTGCCGCCCAGGAGCGGCCGGATCCCCTCCGCGTCCTTGCCCCACAGCACCGCGACCAACGGCGTCGGCGTCCCGTCCGCTGCGGTGCGCCCCGCCACTGCGGTGACGGCCGCCGTCGTGACCGCCTCCCAGCCTTTGCCCCGGTGCGACCCTGCAGTCCCGGCCCGCACGGACAGGACCCGGTTCAGGAGCAGGACGCCCTGGCCCGCCCAGGCTGCCAGGTCGCCGTGGACCCGCGGCGGAAGGCCCAGGTCGGCCTCCAGCTCACGGTAGATGTTGGCCAGGCTTCGGGGGATGGGACGGGTGCGGCGGTCCACCGCGAAGGACAACCCCACAGCGTGCCCGGGCGTTGGATACGGGTCCTGGCCCATGATGAGGACCCTGACGTCCGCCAACGGTTGGCGGAAGGCGCGCAGGATGTTCGACGGCGCCGGCAGGACCGGGTGCCCGGCCCCGGCTTCGGCGGCAAGGAAGCGCAGGACGCTCCGGAGTTCGTCCTCCACCCCGGCCAGTGCCGCCGCCCAGTCCGGTGCCATCAGCCCGGGCAGGGGGCGATCCACCAGGGCGGCAAAGCCGCCGGCATCCGCGGGCTCCGGGTCCAGGTCGAAAAGTGCGTCGGTTTCAGCCACCGTCCCATTGTGGCAGGACCGCCCGCTATGTTGTGGCCCGGGCGGGCCCTTCACGGCTCCGGACCATCCACCGGAGCAAATGACAAGCCTGTTATTCGTCCGTACCATGGGGGTGGACATTGACTGCAACCAGCGAAGGAGTGCGCCGTGGCGGAACCAGCACACGAACACGTGCCTGCGCAGGAGCCGCGGACCTCTCCACTGGCGGATTTCACGCTCCGGGACTCGCCCCTGGGCGAGCGTGAACAGCGGATGCTGGCCCTGGAACGGCAGTGGTGGAAGTACGCCGGGGCCAAGGAACAGGCCATCCGGGAACTGTTTGACCTCTCCGCCACCCACTACTACCAGCTGCTCAACGCCCTGATCGACAGCGAGGATGCGCTGGCGCACGATCCCATGCTGGTGAAGAGATTGCGTAGACTACGTACGTCCCGTCACCGCGCCCGTACCGCGCGGCGCCTGGGGTCCGACGCATAGTCGCCCCCGCCAGGACGCCAGCAGCGACCAGCAAGGATGTCATTTCCCATGACCAAATACGCCCGCGACGAATTCGACAAGGTTCCCCAGACCGCGTCCCGCCAAGGTGTCCACCGAACGGCAACGGCCCCGTCCCGGACGCGGTTGTGGCCCATTTTGGCCGTGGGAATCGCCGCGTTGGCCATCGGACTGGTGTCCTTCCTGGTCCTCCCCAAACTCGGTTTCACCGGTCCCGGCAGCCAGGCAGGCACCAGCCAGGAAGCGCCCCTTGCAGGGACTGACGCTCCGTCGGCCGTAGCACCCGGGGATACCACCTCGCCGTCCGCGGAACCCGCTCCGGCCAGCACCGGGGGACCCGCCGCCGGTGCATCGCAGGAGCCCAGCGCCCCGGCAACCACCGCAGCGGCCGCTGACAAGACCCAGCCCGTGGCCGTCTATAACGCCGCCGGTATCGCAGGGCTGGCCACCAGTGTTGGCGCCACCGTGCAGTCCGATGGCTGGCAGCTGGGCCAGGTTGGCAACTGGGCCGGTGCCCCGCAGCAGGGCTCCGTCATCTTCTATGCAGGAGCCGAGCAGCAGGCCAACGCGCAGGCGCTCGCAGTCCTCCTGGACATCCCCACAGTGGTGAGCAGCACCGAATTCCAGGTGCCGCTGGTGGTTGTGGTGGGCCCCGGTTTCCAGTAACGCCCGTCCGGTCACGCCCGAATAACTATTCCCGGCAGCCCCGACCGGCGCCAGCGGCAGCGGCCGGACATTGGCTAGAGTGACATTTCAGGCTTGGTCCGGATCCGGTGCCCTACGCGGCGCCGCTGACGGGCCCAACGGAAAAATGGGTGGGTCAGCATGGCACAGGGAACCGTCAAGTGGTTCAACGCGGAGAAGGGCTACGGCTTCATCACCGTGGACGGGTCCGGCGATGACGTCTTTGTCCACTGGTCCGCCATCCAGGGGGACGGCTACCGGGCCCTGGACGAAGGCCAGCGCGTGGAACTCGACGTGGGCGAAGGCGAAAAGGGCCCGCAGGCCGATAACGTCCGGCCCGCAGGGTGATGGGCATTCCCGCGACCCGCCGTTTTCCGCTGACCCTGGGGCTGATGGTGGGCGCCTCCATGGCGTTGGCATCATGCTCCGGGATGACCGGCAACGCCCGTACCGATGGGGCCGCAACGGCCGCTGCTTCCGGTGACGGCGTCCTGCGGGTGGGCCTTATCCTGGACAACACCGGCGACGGAAGCTATCTCAACGATTCCCAGCAGGCCGCGGCCAGGCTGGCAGTCAAGGAAATCAACGCCGCCGGCGGGCTCAAGGCCCGGCAGGTGGAACTCCTGCCTGCCACGGCCGGGCGGGACACGGCAGCCCAGGCCCACCGGCTGGTGGAATCCGAAGCGGACGTGGTCATCGGGCCCACCGATTCGAGCCATGCCGCCGAAGCCATCGATGTGCTCTCCCGTGCACGCACGCCACTCATCTCGCCCGCCAACACGGCTGCAGGCCTCACCGCCATCGACAGCGGCGGCTACTACTTCCGCACCGCGGCCGCGGACGTTGCCCAGGGCCCGCTGCTCGCCAAACTCGCCGGGGACGGCGGCGCCACCACAGTTTCGGTGCTGTACCAGGACAGCGCCTACGGCAAGGACGTGGCCACCGCCGCTGCGGAGGCGGCCCGCGAGGCCGGCCTGGACGTGGTGGCCAACACCGCGTTTAAACCCGGAGAGGCACGCAGCGCGGCGGCAGCAGCAGGTGCCGCGGCCCCGGGAGCCGTAATCCTCATCGCCCGTGACGGCGCGGAAGGGGCCCTGCAGGAACTGGCCAAGGCGGGGATTCCCGGCACGCACCTTATCCTCAGCGACGGCGCCTTCGCCAGGTACGGTTCCGCACTGGCCCCCAAAGCACTGACCGGGGCCCGCGCCCTGGTCCCCGGCAAGCTGCCCACGCCCGCCTTCCAGGCCCGGTTGCTGGCCGTGGCGCCGGACCTCAAAGACGTCTCCTTCGCCGCCGAAACCTTCGACGCCGTCACCCTGGCCGTGCTGGCCGCAGCCAAGGCGGACGATGACTCCGGCGCATCCATCGCCGCCAACCTGATCGCCGTATCCGGCGGAACAACCGAGGCAACCGCGACGGCTCCGGCGTTGACGCCTTGCCTTTCCTACGCGGATTGCCTTCCGGCAGCGGGTTCGGGCCGGGGGATCAATTACGACGGCGAGTCAGGGCCGGTTGCCTTCGACGCCAACGGGGACATCACCGCTGCCACTTACAGCGTGTTCAGGTACGGCGACGACAACGTGCCGGCAGCCACAGGCACCGAGACGGCGGGCCGGGCCGGGAGCTAAGACACCGGTTCACGCCTCTTTGCGCAGAGCGGAACAGGCCTTCATTCGCTTGCACTCACACGTGGAGAGTGCTAATTATTGAGTTAGCACTCTGACGTATCGACTGCTAAGCGATGTCCGGTTCCGGCCGGCAGCGCCTGGCGCCGGATTCGGAGCGAGAGAAACACCTTCCTGAAGTGAGACCCGGACCCGGGGGCATACAGAGGCCACCGGCGAAAGGTCGTCCGTCGCGGGCACCGCAGCGAAGGTTCATTCTTAACGTCTGTCCCCGAAAGGACTACTGCCGTTATGGCCAAGATCATTGCATTTGATGAAGAGGCACGCCGCGGCCTTGAGCGGGGCCTGAACATCCTCGCCGACGCCGTTAAGGTCACCCTCGGCCCGCGTGGACGCAACGTCGTCCTCGAAAAGAAGTGGGGCGCCCCCACGATCACCAACGATGGTGTTTCCATCGCCAAGGAGATCGAGCTGGACGATCCTTACGAGAAGATCGGCGCAGAGCTGGTCAAGGAAGTTGCCAAGAAGACGGACGACGTCGCTGGCGACGGTACCACCACTGCCACCGTGCTGGCGCAGGCACTGGTCAAGGAAGGCCTGCGCAACGTTGCCGCCGGCGCCGACCCGCTGTCCCTCAAGCGCGGCATCGAGAAGGCAGTCGAGGCAGTTACTGCCGAGCTGCTGAACTCCGCCAAGGAAATCGAAACCAAGGAAGAAATCGCTGCCACGGCATCGATCTCTGCCGGTGACGACGAAATCGGTGCGCTGATTGCCGAAGCCCTGGACAAGGTGGGCAAGGAAGGCGTCATCACGGTCGAGGAATCCAACACCTTCGGCCTGGAACTCGAGCTCACCGAAGGCATGCGCTTCGACAAGGGCTACATTTCCGCGTACTTCGTCACTGACGCAGAGCGCCAGGAAACGGTCCTCGAGGACCCGTACATCCTGATCGTCAACTCCAAGATCTCCAACGTCAAGGAACTGGTTGCTGTCCTCGAAAAGGTCATGCAGTCCAACAAGTCGCTGCTGATCATCGCCGAGGACATCGAAGGCGAGGCCCTGGCCACGCTGATCGTGAACAAGATCCGCGGCACCTTCAAGTCAGTCGCCGTCAAGGCTCCGGGCTTCGGCGACCGCCGCAAGGCCCAGCTGGCCGACATCGCCGTCCTCACCGGCGGCCAGGTCATCTCCGAAGAGGTTGGCCTCAAGCTCGAAACTGCAGGCCTTGAACTCCTGGGCCAGGCACGCAAGGTTGTTGTCACCAAGGACGAGACCACCATCGTTGAGGGTGCAGGCGACGCCGACCAGATTGCCGGCCGCGTTGCCCAGATCCGTTCCGAGATCGAAAACTCCGATTCGGACTACGACCGCGAGAAGCTGCAGGAACGCCTGGCCAAGCTGGCCGGCGGCGTTGCAGTCATCAAGGCCGGTGCCGCTACCGAAGTTGAGCTCAAGGAGCGCAAGCACCGCATCGAAGATGCCGTGCGTAACGCCAAGGCAGCCGTTGAAGAAGGCATCGTCGCCGGTGGCGGCGTCGCCCTCATCCAGGCCGGCGCCAAGGCGTTCGCCAACCTGCAGCTCTCCGGCGACGAAGCAACGGGCGCCAACATCGTCCGCGTTGCCATCGACGCTCCGCTGAAGCAGATTGCCTACAACGCCGGCCTGGAGCCGGGCGTTGTGGTTGACAAGGTCCGCGGCCTGCCCGCAGGCCACGGCCTGAACGCAGCCACCGGCGAATACGTCGACCTGCTGGCAGCCGGCATCAACGACCCCGTCAAGGTGACCCGCTCTGCCCTGCAGAACGCGGCCTCCATTGCCGGTCTCTTCCTCACCACCGAGGCAGTTGTTGCTGACAAGCCCGAGAAGAACCCCGCCCCCGCAGGCGGCGGCGACGACATGGGCGGCATGGGCGGCTTCTAGTCACCCCTTCGCCGGGACCAGTCCCGCCGTACACCAAAGCGGCCCCCTCCTCGGAGGGGGCCGCTTTTGTGTGGACTTTTACTTACGTGCGCTGGAAAGCATTTCGTCAACTTCCATCCGGAAGCCTTCGGCTGCAGCTGACGGGCTAAGCCGGTCATACAGCACCTCGTCAGTGAAGCGCTTGATGACGTTCTGGACGCTGCCGGCGCCAACGGGCGGGACGGCGGGCGCGGTTTTGATGTCCGGGGAGATGTCCTTCAGGAAGGACACCACCGTGGTGTCGGCCGGCTTCAGGTCCGGGGTGATGGCCTGGACGATGTCCGTGTTGGTGGGCACGCCGCGGTCCGTCATCAGGATCTTGCCGGCTTCAGGGTTGTTGGTCAGGTAATTGATGAACGTTGCGGCCTCGGCCGGGTGCTTGGACCGGGACGACGCGGACCAGAACATGGTGGGCTTGTAGTACATGCCATTGTCCGCCGAGGAGCCGTCCGTGCTGGGGGCCCGGAGCATCTTGATGCTGCCCCCGGTGGTGGCTTCAAGGGAACCCAGCTGGTTGGTCCACCACCAGGCCATGCCTACGCGGTTGGTGCCGAAGAGGCTTTCCTCCAGGCCGGCCCCTGAGTCCTCCGTTGCCACCGTGGCCGGTGGGCTGGCCTTCGAATCGCGCTGTTCCTTCAGCCGTTCCCAGAAGGAGGCGGCGGTTGTGGTGTCGAAGTCCAGCTTTCCATCAGCGGAATACAGGGCTTCGCCGTGCTGCCGGAGCCAAATGATCAGGTCTGCCTCGTTGCTGCCGTAGGCGGCGCCATAGGTCTTGCCGTCGCCGGACGCGCTGATTTTCGCTGCCGTGTCCATAAAGTCGTCCCAGGTCCAGGTGGCGTCATCGGGGATCGGGACGTTGGCGGCTTCGAAGACCTTGGTGTTGGCCATGATCACGTAGGCGTTCTGGCCGGTGCTGAGCCCGTATTGCGACCCGTCGTACTGGCCGGAGGCCAGGGCTTCCTTGTCCAGTTTTCCGGTGTCGATGCCGTCCTGCTTGGCGAGGTCCAGGAGGGCGCCGCGGCCGCCGTACTCTGCGATGTACTTCTGGTCCATCTGGATGACGTCAGGGGCATCGTTGGCGGCCGTCTTGGTAGCCAGCTTGTCCCAGTAGCCGCCCCATTCGCCGGGTTCGGATTCGATGTTGATGTTCGGGTGTTCGGCTTCGAAAGCGGCGATGACCTTTTCGGTCTGGGCGTTCAGGTACTCGTTGCCCCACCAGGCAAAGCGCAAGGTCACTTCGTCGCTGTTGGAGCTTCCGGCGGCACCGCAGCCGGTTGCAAGGATGGAGAAGGCTACGGCGGCTGCGCCGAGCCGGAAGCGCCTGCCGAGGCTGGTAGGGATCGTCATTGATGAACCTTCCTGGTGATGGTCTGCACGTTTCCCTGGGAGCGGGACATTCATTTCACTCCGCATGAGAAAACGTTTTCTCAGGTTGTAGAAGTGATTGTTTCCCACCGCGGGGGTCTCGTCAAGACTTTTTCGGTAACCGCTTTCCGAAAAATGCGAAGAACGTGCCTGCATCAGGGGTCAGCAGAGCGCGGTGTGCCCGGAATCGGAACGGCACCATGCCGCCCGGAATCGGAACGGCACCATGCCGCCCGGAATCGGGAATGTCCTGGCTCTCTGGCAGGATGGACCGGTGACGATTACTGCAGCGGCTGACGGTTCGGCTTTGGGAAATCCCGGCCCCGCCGGATGGGCCTGGTACGTGGATGACGACTGCTGGCGGGCTGGTGGCTGGCCGCATGGCACCAACAACCAGGGCGAACTGATGGCGGTGCTGGACCTGTTCCGCGCCACGGCGCACCTGCCTGGCGAGGACCTGCACATCCTCTGCGACAGCCAGTACGTCATCAACTCAATCACCAAGTGGATGCCGGGCTGGAAGCGCAAAGGCTGGCGCAAGGCCGACGGCAAGCCAGTGCTGAATGTGGACCTCCTTAAGGACCTGGACCGGGAACTCGCAGGCCGGAAATACAGGTTTGAATGGGTCAAGGGGCACGCCGGCCACGACCTCAACGAGGCCGCCGACGATCGTGCCCGGGCAGCTGCGACGGCGTTCCAGCAAGGTGTGGCGCCCCGCAGCGGACCCGGTTTTCCGGACTCGGGCTACCCAGGAACGGCAGTGGTTGGCGCCGGGGTGGAACCACGTGTATCGGTGGATCCACACAGCGCGGCACCAGCTGCCGGGTCCGCCCGACCGGGTGCCCGGCCGCGGCTGGAACCCGGCTACGATGCGCCGGACCTGTTCAGCGAACTGGCCGCCGAGGCCTTTGACACTGCAGAGCCCGCGCAGGCCGCCGGCGGCGCCGGTGCCCCTGAGGCGATCGTGGAGGAACTGGAGCGCGAGCTTCTGGGCCCGCTGGTCCGCGGCGACATAGGCCGGACGGCTGTGCTGCTGCACCCCGACTTTGTGGAGATCGGCAGCTCGGGGCGGATGTGGACCCGGGATGCCATGATGATGGCGCTGGAGGAGGATCCGGGGGAGCGGACCGACATTGAAATCCTGTCAGCCGACCGGATCGAAGACACCTCGGTCCTGCTGACCTACCGGAGCTTCGGCCGCGCAGGCACTACCCTCCGGAGCTCACTCTGGGTGCTGGACGGCGCCCGCTGGCGGCTGCGGTTCCACCAGGGCACCCCGGAGGCCTGAGCGCGCAGCGCACCTCCGTCACCGGACCCCGGCGCCACAGGGCTGCACCGAACCGAAAGCTTCGCCCAGTCGAGCCGAAAGCTGCACCGAACCGAAAGCTTCGCCGAACCGAAAGCGTAGCCGAATCGAAAGCTCCGCCGAACCGCGGGCTCAGCCGAACCGCTGCGTGTTGCCTTGCTCGGCCTGGGCATACGTGGCGGCGGCGGACGCCAGGGCACTGTTGATGGACGCCAGCGAAGCTTCCACCCGGCCCTGCGTCAGGGTCCACTCGGTGATCAGTGCCTGGAAACTGGTGGCGGCGGCGCCCCGCCACGAACCCTGCAGCTCGTCCAGTCCGCTCTTCATGGCGTGGACGTCTGCGCTGATCCGTTCAACGGTGGCCTGGACGGAAGCGGATTTCACCTGGAGAAGTTCGGTATCGACGGAGATGATGCTCATGGCGGGGCCTTTCGCTCCAGCGGGCACGTGCCCTGCCCGGAAGGTCCGGGCTGCTGCAATCGAGCCTATGGACACCACCGGGGCACCGCCACGGGACTAGCGCTGTATGTGGATAACCCCGTCGTCGCTGCCCGCTGCGCGGGCGTCCGCTGCCCCGTCGCCTGACGCGTCGGGGTCCGCTGCCGGAGTGTCCTCGCGGAAGGGGAGGCTGACCACCAGGGTTGCCCCGCCGCCGTCGGTATCCGTCACCCGCACCGAACCGCCGTGGGAGCCCACGATCGCTGCCACGATGGCCAGGCCCAAGCCGCTCCCGCCGGTTTCGCGGGTGCGGGAGGTATCCGCGCGGTAGAACCGCTGGAAAACTTTGCCGGCGTCCTCGGCGGAGATGCCCGGACCATGGTCCCGCACCTCAATGACGGAGGCCGGCCGGCCATCAACGGTGCGGACACCCACGGCGAGTTCAATAGGACTGCCATCGGGCGTGTAGCGCATGGCGTTGCCCACGAGGTTCCCCACCACCTGGCGGAGTTTGGCTTCGTCCCCCAGCGCCGGGGCGGGGGCCGCAGGGCCGCCGTCGATCCCGGTGAGCGAAACCACCCGCGACCGGTCGCTGGCCTGGGTGTCCACCACGGCGTCGTGGGCTATCAGCTGGAGATCCACGGGTTTTTCCTGCAGCGGGCGTTGCTCGTCCAGCCGGGCCAGCAGCAGCAGGTCCTCCACCATGGAGCCCATCCGCTTGGCTTCACTTTCGATCCGGCCCATGGCTGTGGAGACGTCCTCGGGCGTGGTCAGGGCGCCGTGCCGGTACAGCTCGGAGAAGCCGCGGATGGTGACCAGCGGGGTGCGGAGCTCGTGGGAGGCGTCGGCGGCGAACCGGCGCATCTTCGCTTCCGATGCCGTCCGCGCAGCGAAGGCAGTCTCGATGTGGGCCAGCATGGCATTCAGGGAACTGCCCAGCCTGCCCAACTCCGTGTGGGGGTTGTCCACTTCCACGCGCCGGGCCAGGTCACCGGCGGCGATGGCGGCTGCCGTCTTCTCCACCCGGGCCAGCGGCCGGAAGGACCGGCTCACCGTCCAGCTGCCGATCAGCGATGCCAGCAGCAGGGTCAGTAGGCCCACGCCTGTCACCACCAGGGTCACGTGGCTGAGGACATCGTCGACGCTCTGCAGCGGCAGCCCGATGACAACGACGCCTTTCTCGCTGTTGTTCAGGACAACGTTGACGGCGACCACGCGCCAGTTTTCCCCGTCGGTGCCGCGCACCTGGAACGGAACCCGGTTCCGGGCTTCGGCCTGGGCTGCGGAGATGTCCTGGATGTCAGGATGGTTCTGCTTATCCCCGCCGAGCGGATAAGGATCCTGCTGGTCCCGGTAGAGGATGAGCGAATAGTCAGTGGGGACGCTGGGATTGGTGGGGGCCTGCAGCTGGCTGAACGACTGCTGCTTGCCGGCGAGGGCGACAGCGGCATTCAGTTTGTCGTCCACCTGGCCCTGCAGGTAGCTGTGCATCAGGGTCAGCGTCACGGCGCCGGTGACGGTCAGCGCCACCACCAGCAGGCCCATGATGATGGCCACCAGCTGGGACCGCAGGGACGCCGATTTCCATCGCTGTACCAAGGTCAGCGCTTTTCGGCCGTCCGGAGCACGTAGCCCACGCCGCGTTTGGTCTGGATCAGTGCCGGCGCCTCCGGGTCGAGGTCCACCTTGCGGCGCAGGTAGGAGATGTAGGACTCAACAATCGAGGCGTCGCCGTTGAAGTTGTACTCCCAGACGTGGTCCAGGATCTGGGACTTCGACAGCACCCGGTTGGGGTTCAGCATGAGGTAGCGCAGGAGCTTGAACTCGGTGGGGGACAGTTCGATCACTGTGCCGCCGCGGCGCACCTCGTGGGCGTCGTCGTCGAGCTCCAGGTCGTCCACGCGGATGACGGCGTCGTCGTCATCGAGGGTGGGCTGAGTCCGCCGCAGGACAGCGCGGATCCGCGCCACCACTTCATCCAGGCTGAAAGGCTTGGTGACGTAGTCGTCCCCGCCCACCGTAAGGCCCGTGACCTTGTCTTCCGTATCATCCTTGGCCGTGAGGAAAAGCACGGGGAAGTGCTTTCCGGAGGCCCGGAGCCGCCGGGTGACGGTGAAGCCGTCCATGTCGGGCAGCATAACGTCCAGGACGGCGAGGTCCGGCGCGTGCGCTTCGGCTGCTGCCAGTGCATCGCGGCCGTTGGCAGCCGAGACCACCTCGAACCCGGCGAACCGCAGGGACGTGGACAGCAGTTCACGGATGTTGGGTTCGTCATCCACAACGAGGAGCTTAGCCTCCGGGCCGGTCTTGTTCATGTTCCCATCATGCTCCCAGACACTGGGAGTTGTCTGGATGCACGGTGGAAGCCAGGTGGGAGCCGGACCCGTTGGTCTTCCACCAAGGAGCCGGCGGCGATACACTGGCGCCCCACTATGCAAGGGGACGTCGATGGATGGCATAAAGCCGGCCGGCCCGGACCACCGGATACCCGCATTGCTGGAAGCCGACCTTCCCGCCGTCGCCGCAGCGTCCCTCCGGCGCAGCGTCACGGACCTGGCGGAAGTGCAGGCGGAAAGCATCACCCCGCCCGGCGCCAACATGACCACGGGCGGGCTGTGGCGGATCACCGGCACGGCACGGGCACACGAGGGCGACGGTCGTCCCGGCGACCAGCGCTTCAGCGTGGTCGCCAAGCTCACGCAGTCGCCGCTGCTGTGGTCAGGCATCGACGTGGTGCCCCCGGACCTCCGCGAACAGCTCGGCCTGCGCTACCCGTGGCGCACGGAAGCGCAGGCCTACGCCTCCGGCCTGGCAGCGGCCTTGCCGGACGTCGCCTGGATGCCCGACGCGTATCTCATCACCGAAATCGACCCGCAGCGGACCTTGATCTGGATGGCGGACGCCGCCGGTGCCGCTGCCAACTGGTCCGATGCGGAGTACGCTGACGCAGCGTACGCCCTCGGCAGGATCTCCGGCAGCCCGGAAGTAGCCGGGTGCGTGGCGCAGGTGGCGGACGCCACCACGATCCTCCGCCTCCGGTTCTACCTGGAAGGCGTGGGGTCCCAACTGCTGATCCCGATGATCCAGGGCAATGACATCTGGCAGCATCCGGCGGTTACCGGGGCCGCTGACGAAGCGGTCATCACGGGCCTGCGCCGGCTCGCGGACGACTGCTGGGACCTGATGGACGGGCTGGTGGCACTGCCGCAGCTCCCCGTCCACGGTGATGCGAGCCCGCAGAACCTGATGCTGCGCCGTCCCGCAGCGAACGGCAGCCGGACCGGGTTCGCCGTGGTGGACTGGGGAAACTTCGGCCGCGGCCCCGCAGGCTTCGACCTCGCCCAGCTGCTGGCCGGCCGTGTGAACTCCGGGGACCTGTCCGGCGACCAGCTGCACCGCCTCGCCCCGCTGTGCGGGGAGGCCTACTGCGAAGGAATGTCCGACGCCGGTGCGGAGCCGGTACCGTCGGAGGTCCGGCACGGGATGGTGGCGGCGCTGGCCCTGTTCAGCGGGTTGGGGGTGCTGCCGTTTGACCGCCTGGGCGGGCCGCCCACGCCCGGGCTGGATGACCTCGTGGCAGGCCGGTTGGAGATGGCCCGCTTTATCCTGGGCGCACTGGGCGCCGGCTGGTAGCCGGCCTTGCGGCGCCGCGGGCCGGCGTATTTACCAGCCCATGGTCCCCGGCTCACCTTTGAACGGGCCCACCACCCGGTCCGTGATCCAGCCGCCGTAGAAGCCGCCGGCCTGCGGCCTGACGCGCTCGCCGTCGACTTCGCAGCTGTCCATCCGGCCAGGGTAGAGCGCCACATGGCCGGCCAGCGCCGCGTAGCCGGCCACGGGCTCCGGATAAAACCAGGCGGCGCCCTCCGCGGCGGCATCCCCGCCGCGGACCGTCAGGTACCGGGCAGCGCCCTTGAATTCGCAGAAGCTGCTGCCTGGGGCCGGTTCCAGCGCACCCGGCACAAACGCCGACGCCGGGAAGTAGTAGACGGGCGGGTGGCTTGTCTCCAGGACCCGGAGGGAGTCCGACGTGTCCAGGATCAGGGCCCCGCCCAGGAAGATGCGGATCCTTTCGCTGCTGGGTTCCACCCGTGGCGGCCGGGGGTAGTCCCAGACGGACTCCTGCCCGGGCAGGGGGACCAGTGGGGTCTTTGCAGTCGTCATGCCTCCAGTGTGCACGATCCATCCCGTGGGTGCGCCGGCGGGGCGGACCCACGCCGGGCCTGCGCGGCAGCGCGGACAGGCGGCCTGCGGCACCCGGGCGGGTTCCGCCGTCGGGAACCCCGGAAAGAGGCGGGCTGAAGCGCCGGCCGGGAACCCAAATCCGCCCCGGAACGTTCACCGCCGGACGTATTCCCCCTGCCCCGGGTCAGGAATACAGTGAGGGGTGTTGGGCCCGTCCGGTCAGGGGCCGGTGAATCCGGCTGCCGGCACGTCCCAGCATTCTTTGAGGCAACATCAGATAGATTTCCTGCCCAACCGAAGGGGACGAAACACCATGACCGATGGAAGTGCCACCGAAAGCAACGGCGCCACCGACCGCAGCATCCGCGACTGGGCTGACCTGGCCGAGGAAATGTGGTCCTACCTGACCGGCAAGGGCGCCGCGATCAACTACCAGTTTGTGGACATGACCGTGGAGGTACCCCGCGACATCGGGCCGGACGCGCCCCGGGCAACGTGGAAACTCAACGGCAGCCTCCGCGTCACCACCAGCGACAAGGACGCCGCCGGGTCCGATCTGAACCGCAGCTGACTGTTATGGCCGAGTACCGCCTGGATATCGACGTGGACTTTTCCTACACGGACGGGACAGGCACCGTCACCAACGGGACTGCCCGTGCGGCCGGCACGGAAGTGACGGTATCCCTGGACAGCCTGGCGCCGGTGGGCGGCGGCGGGCTGCCGTCCCTGGATGACGTCCGGCCGTTCGCCGACATGCTGGCCGGCAAAGGCGTGAGTGTGACGCTGGCCGGTCCGGACGGGACCATCCTGAGCCTGGGGGCGGTGAACAGCCCCGCGACACAGCGGCTCGTCACCCGCAGCGCCAACATCAAGCTGGGAAAGCTGGGCGCGTTGATGCCGCTGGCCCGGCAGGGCCGGCGCAAGGCCGCGGGTGTGCCCCTGCTGCCACCTGCCACCCCGCTGCCGTTGCTCCCCACGGTCCGGCGGAACATCACCCGCCGGATCACCACCACCCACTACACCCGGGGCAGTGGCCGGCCCCGGCTGATCTTTGTCCAGGACGCGGCCAGCTGGACCGGCCAGGTCCCCCGCGAGGTGACCCTGGACCAGGAATCGCTGAGCATCGGCAGCGACCCCGGTTCCGGGCTCCTGCTCGAAGGGCTCGACGGGCTGCACGCCGAGGTGGTCCATGACGGCCGGGACGAGTACATCCTGGTGCCGCACGGCAGCGTCAGCGGCAGCGTGTCCGGAACCGGGCCGTCAGTGCTCCGCACCGGCGCGCGGATCCAGATGGGGCAATGGTGCCTGGCGTTTTTCCGGGAGGAATTCGCGGACCATGGGCGCCCGCACGGCGGCCGGAGCGGCGGCGAACTGGCCTACGAACGTCCGCAGTTCGATCCGCGGACCGGCACCATGGAGCGGGACAGCAACGAAAGTGTCACCTAGGGATCAGCCCGGCCGGTCCGCATCCTTGGCATCGAGGATGCGGTAGGCGTACCCCTGCTCGGCCAGGAACCGCTGCCGTTTGGCGGCGAACTCCTGGTCCAGGGTGTCCCTGGCCACCAGGGAGTAGAAGCGGGCGGCCCGGCCATCCTTCTTGGGCCGCAGCAACCGGCCCAGCCGCTGCGCTTCCTCCTGGCGCGAGCCGAAGGAGCCGGACACCTGGATGGCCACGGAGGCCTCCGGAAGGTCGATGGAGAAGTTGGCCACCTTGGACACCACCAACGTCCTGACCTCCCCGGCCCGGAACGCGTCGAACAGCTTCTGGCGTTCCTTCACGGACGTGTCGCCCTTGATCACCGGGGCGGCCAGGCGCTCGCCGATCTCGTCCAGCTGGTCGATGTACTGTCCGATCACCAGGAGCTGTTCGTCGCGGTGCTTTTCCACCAGGCGCTCCACCACCAGGGTCTTGGACTCTGACGTGGAGCACAGCCGGTACTTGTCCGCGTCCTCGGCCATGGCGTAGGCCACCCGTTCGTCGTGGGGCAGGTCCACGCGGACCTCCACGCAGTCCGCCGGCGCGATGTAGCCCTGCGACTCGATGTCCTTCCACGGCGCGTCGTAGCGTTTGGGGCCGATCAGGCTGAAGACCTCACCCTCGCGGCCGTCCTCACGGACCAGCGTGGCGGTCAGGCCCAGCCGGCGCCTGGCCTGCAGGTCCGCCGTCATCCGGAAGATCGGGGCGGGCAGCAGGTGGACCTCGTCGTAGATGATCAGGCCCCAGTCGTGGCCGTCCACCAGCTCAAGGTGCGGGTACAGGCCGCCGCGCTTGAGCGTGAGGACCTGGTAGGTGGCGATGGTGACCGGCCGGACCTCCTTGACGGCACCGGAATATTCGCCGATCTCATCCTCAGTCAGGGTGGTGCGTTTGAGCAGTTCGTCCTTCCACTGCCGGGCAGCCACCGTGTTGGTCACGAGGATTAAGGTGGTGGTGCAGCCGGTGGCCATCGCCGCTGCGCCCACAATGGTTTTCCCGGCGCCGCAAGGCAGCACCACCACTCCACTGCCGCCGGACCAGAAGTTTTCGCTGGCCTGCTGCTGGTAGGGCCGCAGCTGCCAACCCTCTTCCTTGAGCGCAATCAGGTGCGGGGTGCCGTCCACGTAGCCGGCCAGGTCCTCCGCAGGCCAGCCGATCTTCAGCAGCAGCTGCTTCAGCTGGCCCCGCTGGGAGGCGTGCACCACAACGGTCTCGCCGTCGATCCGGGGGCCCAGCAGGGGCTGGATCTTTTTGGCCCTGATCACTTCCTCCAGGACCGGATAGTCGTCGGTGCGCATCACCAGGCCGTGCTGGGGGTCCTTTTCCAGCCGCAACCGGCCGTACCGGGACATGGTTTCGGCCACATCCACCAGCAACGAATGCGGTACCGGGAACCGGGAGTACTTCAGCAGCGTATCCAGGACCCGTTCGGCGTCCAGGCCCGCGGCCCGCGCATTCCACAGGCCCAGCGGGGTGAGCCGGTAGCTGTGGACGTGTTCCGGGGCGCGTTCCAGTTCCGCGAAGGGCGCGATCGCGTGCCGGGCTTCGGTGGCGAGCTCGTGGTCCACCTCCAGGAGGATGGTTTTATCACTCTGGACGATCAGGGGTCCGTCGTTCACGGGGGTCCTTTACTGGCGCAGTTCCCCTGCGGCCTCGATATCGATGATGCGGTGGACGGACAGGACCCGTTCTGTTTCCCTGGCAGGGTCAAACACCCGGACCCGGCCGCCGCTTACGGATAGCGGAACAACAATTTCCAGGTTGGCATTCCCCAGGCTGTCCACCACGTTCATGCTGATTTTCTGCTTGAGCCGGATGGCCCGCTGCAGCGCCTCAAGCCCCAGCTGGGT
Organism: Arthrobacter sp. ZBG10; assembly: GCF_001238605.1. Taxonomy (NCBI): domain Bacteria; kingdom Bacillati; phylum Actinomycetota; class Actinomycetes; order Micrococcales; family Micrococcaceae; genus Arthrobacter; species Arthrobacter sp. ZBG10. The sequence goes on from NZ_LFQH01000058.1 coordinate 49,333, forward strand.
GGCCACCTCGCCGGAGTGCCCGTTGCCGGATGCGCCGGCACCGGATGTTCCGTTGCCGACGGCGGCCCCCACCTGCCGCAGCACGGCCAGTTGCGCCTCCACGTCCTCAGCCGGGGGCGCGGTCCGCGGCGCGGAATAGACCGGGCGGCCGTTCTCCTGCGGCGCGGTGGTCCGCCGGAGCCGCAGCGCTGGCCCGTCCCCGTTATCCACCGCGGGGGAGAGGCCCAGGCTGCGGAGGGCCTGCGCGGCTTCCCGGGGAGCCACGGAGGCCACCAGCACGGTGGGGGCGATCCGGACCAGGCCCAGGGCGGCCGCGCGGGGGCCGGAGAGGAGCTCCTGCAGGGCGGCCTCGTCGTCGCTTTGGATGAAGCTGGCGGCGGGCCCAACTTGGAGCCTGCCATGCCGGGATGCCGTGTCCGCCACGAGGTACTCCAACGGCTGGGGCACGGCAGTGGCCGAGTGCTCGCGGAGGAAGGCGAGCAGCCCGGCGGCATCAAAACCGTTGTCCAGGGCCCGGCGGATGGACCCGGCCGAAAAGCGGTAGATCCCTGCAGGTCCTTGGCCCTCGGCGTCGGCCATCAGCAGGAGCTGCTCCGTCAGGGCCGGTGCCAGGTAGCCGGGGGCAACGGCGGTCAGGTCGGCCTGGAGCAGCACGTGGTTCAGTGCCGCGGGCAGGTGCTCGCCCAGGATGTCCAGCGCATCGTCCTGCTGGTCCGCCGCCACGGCACTGCCCAGCTGGGTCAACGCGCCGGATCCCACCAGGCCCAGGAGCTCGGCTTCGGCGAGGACGCCGCGGATCAGGGAGCTGAAGCGCCGGGCCATCCTGGGCTGCGACCATTCGGCGCGCTGGAGGACCGCGACTGCGTCCAGCACGGGCGCCGTTCCGTCCGGCGCCCCTGCCTCGTCGGTGAGCTCCTTCAGGATTTCCAGGATCCGTTTGCGCACCACCGGGGCGTCGGGGCGCTGCGCCTCGGCGGAGAGCGCCACGATGGCACCGCCGCCCGGGGCGCGGTGGCCCGTTGCGGGCCCGGCGCCGGGCTGGCCCACCAGGGAGGGCACCCGCTCGCTGGCCAGCCAGGCGTTGACCAGCCACAACCATTGCTCCTGCCGGGGCACAAGGAGCCATTCGAGGTCCGCCGGGCGCACCCAGGAACTGGTGTCCACGTCCAGCCGGATCAGGCCCGCCAGGGCGCACAGTTCCAGCAGCACCCCCGCCCGGGTCTGGTCAAGGCGCAGCACCTCGCTCAGCCTGCGGGTTTCGCGGACGCCCACGCCGCCGCTGCGCAGGGTTGCCAACGGCTGTTCGCCAACGGCGTGCAGCAGCTCGCCCACCAGGCGCAGGGTCTCCGAGATGGCGCTGAGGGCAGCGTTCCTGCGCAACGCGGCGGTGGTCCGGCCAAGCTCGGGGCGGGGCGGGGTAAGGCTGAAGTCGTCGATAACCACACCGCCGCGCAGCGACGTGCCCACGCTGTGCGGCAGTTCCACATGCGCCGCGTCCAGGGGCACCAGCAGGCCGCGGGCCAGCAGCCAGTCCACGGGCCCGACGTCGGCACCCTCGGTGGTGATCGACGCCTTGCGTTGCGCCTGGGGGACGGCGCCCATGGCCCAGTTCCGGAACCTGGCGAGCAACGCCGTGGTCCTTGCCGGTGCCCCTGCGAGGATATGGTGCAGTCCCTCCGGCGATGACGTCCAATGCTGCAGGGCCAGAGCTGCTTCCATGGGGGTGGTGGCATCGTGGATGTCCGCACCGCTGCGGTGCAGTTCGGAAACCAGCTGAACGGCGCGCTGCGCAAACGCGGGCTGGAGCCGGACCAGTTCCGTGTAGCTGCGGCCGAGCCCGGCCGGGTAAATCCCCACCACGTCCTTCAAGGAGCCCACAGGCAGGTAAAACCGGTGTTTTGCCGGCCCGGCGGCGGTTCCGGACGGTGGGGCTGCCCGGTGGACCAGCGCCATTTCCTGCAGGGTGGCCAGGATGCCGTCGACGGTGGCGGCGGTGGACCCGGTGATGAGTTTGCGGAGCCCCGCGGCGGACGCGCTGTGGCCGGTGTCCGTGTTGGTGCACAGGTGGAGGGTTTCCAGGACCTGCATCTGCGGCCGGTTAAGCCGTTCCAGCGCCCGCTGGACGCTGACCCGCGCACTGGCCCGGGCCGCCAGCGCGGCGAAATCCGGGACGCCCGGGGAGATAAGGTCCGGCCGCGCCGCAAACAGCGCCCGCAGCGAGTCATCGGTGCGGGCGGCCAAGTCCTTGCTGAGCGCGCGAATGAGGGACATCAGTCCAACGTTACCGCCGGTCAGGCTTTGTTGCCCGGCGACGCCCGGCAACACTGTCCAGAACCAGGAAGAGCATCAGGATGAATGCCAGCGGCAGCCCGTAAAGGGCGGAGTAGGTCACCCAGGGCGGAGCCACGGCGCCGGCGAAGGCCAGCGCCATAACGGCTGCAACGGCGGCCAGGGACAGCAGGGCAATGGCTGCGGCCGCAATCATCAGGGGCCTGCGGTAGCGCGGGGGTGTCATGGAAGTAACGCTACAGGCCCGCGGCGGCGGGGGTGAACGGCTCCCGTGGGGCCCGGTAAAGCGGGAATGTGGCACCGGGCAGGATAACCTTGAAGGATACAGACCAAGACGGTCCGCAGCTGCCATACCCTGAACCCGCACCACAGTGCGGACGCGGTGGTGGCCGGCCGGGTCCCCAGACATTAAGACGAAGAAGGTTGATTACGTGCCTACCGGCAAGGTCAAGTGGTATGACAAGGACAAAGGGTTCGGCTTCCTCGCCGGCGAGGACGGGCAGGAAGTATTCCTGCCCAAATCGTCGCTGCCCGAGGGTGTGACGGAACTCAAGGCCGGCACCCGTGTGGAGTTCGGCGTCGCTGACGGCCGGAAGGGTGCCCAGGCGCTGGGCCTGCGGGTACTGGACAAAACGCCGTCCCTGGCCAAGGCCAAGCGGCCCAGCGCCAAGGACCTGGCGCCCCTGGTCCAGGACCTCGTGAGTGTGCTGGATAACCTGTCCGGCACCCTGTCGGCCGGTAAGTACCCGGAAGGCAACAAGGGCAAGGCCATCGCCGCTGCCCTCCGCAAGGTCGCCGACGAGCTGGACGTTTAGGCAACCATGAACCCCCAAGCTGAACAGCCGGAAGCGGTGCTGCAGGACCAGGCCGCTGACGCCCCGGCCGCTGACCAGGCCACCCCTGCTGCGGCAGCCCCCGCACCGGCCGCGCCCAAGCGGGGCGCCGGTGTGCCCGTCTGGCGGGTTGGAAAGCCGGATGCCTTCCTGGCCGCAGCCGTGGATTCGGCCCGCGCCGCCGTCGAGGGCATCACCGAACCTGGCGCCGTTGGCCGGCACCTGGCCGCCAAAAGCGAAGGCGACCGCCTGGTGACGCACCTGTTCGAGTCCAGGCTCGCCGGCTACCAGGGCTGGCAGTGGTACGCCGTGCTGACCCGCAACTCCCGCTCCAAGACGGTCACCGTCAACGAGCTCGGCATGCTACCGTCCGGGGAATCCATCCTCGCCCCTGAATGGGTGCCGTGGGCCGAACGCGTCCGGCCTGAGGATGAGCAGGAACAGGCTGCCCAGGAGCAGGAACGCCGGCACCGGGACGCGCCGGCCCACAGCTCTGCTGATGCGGATGCCGCAGAAACGGACGACGACGTTGCGGACCAGGTGCCGGAAGGCCAGGAACACGACGCAGTTGTGTCAGCTGATGCAGCTAACGACAATGACGACGATGACGCGGACGACGCCGAAACGGACGAGGATGAAGACTCGCCGGACAGTGCCGGTTTCGGCGGCCGGGGAGACTAAGGCCCCGCGGGCCCGGTTTTTCCCGCCGAAGCCCCAGCACTCCGCACGGCATTTTCTGACCAAAGTACTCCGCACCAAGCACTCCGCACCACGGCACTCCGCACCACAACAAAAAGGCGCCGCCCGGCTGTTTAGCCGGGCGGCGCCGTCGTGCGTTCAGGACATGTCGCTGCGCGCTATTTGCGCAGTTCGCCCACCACGTAGTCGATGCTGGCCAGCAGGGCGGTCACGTCGTCCGGATCGATGGCAACAAACGTGGCAATGCGCAACTGGTTGCGTCCCAGCTTGCGGTAGGGTTCGGTGTCCACCACGCCGTTGGCTCGCAGGACCTTTGCCACCTGCGCGGCGTCCACGGAATCATCGAAATCAATGGTGGCGATGACATTGGACCGTTCGTCCGGGTTGGCTACGAACGGTGTTGCGTACTCCGAAGCCTCGGCCCAGCTGTAGATCCGGCCTGCCGAATCGGCGGTGCGCCCGGCAGCAAAGTCCAGGCCGCCGTTGCTGTTCAGCCACTGCACCTGGGCGTCCAGGGTCACCAGGGTGGAGAGCGCCGGGGTGTTGTAGGTCTGGTTCAGCCGGGAGTTGTCGATGGCCGTCTGCAGGTCCAGGAAATCCGGGATCCAGCGGTTGCCGGCCTTGATCCGCGCGGCACGCTCCAGTGCGGCCGGCGAGAACAGGCCCAGCCACAGCCCGCCGTCCGAGGCAAAGTTCTTCTGCGGGGCGAAGTAGTAGACATCGCTTTCGGCAACGTCCACGTCCAGCCCGCCGGCAGCCGAGGTGGCATCCACCAGAACCAGCGAGCCTTCATCGGCCCCCGCGACGCGGCGCACCGGGGCGGAGACGCCAGTGGAGGTTTCGTTCTGGGGCCAGGCGTAGACGTCCACACCGGCCTCTGCCTGTGCCGTGGGACGGGTGCCCGGCTCCGCCTTGATGATGGAGGAAGCCGCCAGGAACGGGGCCTTGTTGGTGGCGGCTGCGAACTTGGAACCGAACTCACCGAAGGACAGGTGCTGCGCCTTCTCCTCAACCAGGCCAAAGCTGGCAACATCCCAGAATGCGGTGGAGCCACCGACGCCGAGGACTACTTCGTAGCCTTCGGGGGCGCGGAAGAACTGGCTCAGGCCGGAGCGGACGGAGCCCACCAGGTTTTTGACCGGAGCCTGGCGGTGGGAGGTCCCCAGAATGGCCTTGGACGCGGCGGAAAGAGCATCGATCTGCTCCTGCCGGACCTTGGAGGGTCCGGCGCCGAACCGTCCGTCCCGGGGCAGCAGGTTGGCGGGGATCGTGATGCTGGTTTCGCTCACAGGTGCTCCAATTTCGGCGTGGAAGTTGTTGCGCCGGGACGGCTGGGTGCCGGCCGCCAGTGGTCAGCGGCCCTCGGCCCGGACCCTCCAATTGTGCCTGAAGTGGTGTTTCGGCGGGAACCGCACCCGTCATAGTCCAGTCATTGAGACAGTCCGGCAGAAGAGCCGAATCTATTCGGACAAACTCAAAATAGGCTAAGCTTTTCCACGGACTACGCCGCCGTCTGGGCGGTACGGTGGGACAACGCAAGGTACTGCGCTCGAGGAGCTGAGCTGGATGACGGATCTTATCGACACTACGGAGATGTACCTTCGCACCATTTTGGAGCTTGAGGAAGAAAACATCGTTGCCCTCCGGGCCCGCATCGCGGAACGGCTGAGGCACTCGGGGCCCACGGTTTCGCAGACCATCGGCCGGATGGAGCGTGACGGCCTGGTGGTGGTGTCCGGGGACCGGCACCTGGAACTGACCGAGACCGGCCGTAAGCGCGCCACCGAAGTCATGCGCAAACACCGGCTCGCCGAGCGCCTCCTGGCGGACGTTATCGGCCTGGACTGGGCGTACGTCCACGACGAGGCCTGCCGCTGGGAACACGTGATGAGCGAACGCGTGGAGAAGCGTATCTACGAGATGCTGAACCACCCCACGGAGTCGCCCTACGGCAACCCCATCCCGGGCCTCGCGGCGTTGGGTGGCCAGCCCGGCAACGGCTTCCGGGACGGAGCCGTCAGCCTGCTCGAAGCCATGAAGTCCTACGGCCCCGCCTCCTCGGTGACGGTGAGCCGGCTGGCGGAGCCCATCCAGGTTGAACCGGAACTTCTGGTCCAGCTCGACGAAGGCGGCATCCGGCCCGGCGCAGCCGTTTCGCTGGAGCGCGTTGGCGACTACATCTCCGTCCGCGTGGCCGGCATCGAAGGTGCCCTGGAACTGCCCCCTGAAGTGGCAGCGCACGTCTTCGTCGCGGTCAACTGACGCTGCCCGACGCCGCACTTACCCAATCCCGAGCGGGTTACGCAAAGATAACGGAATTGTTACTATGCGGGGGTAACGGATATAGTTGAACCTAAGCGTTGATACATAAGCGTTACTTGATCCGGAGCCGAGCTCTGCCAGCGGATCAGGCGCACAAGTCATTTCTGGCAGAGGCGGGGGAACCACAACCGGCAGCGGGGGCTGCCTTGGGGTGAAGTCCGTCAGCAGCAAGCCTCTCCAGTGAAGGATCCTACGGGATACCCCTGTGCCAAAGCTTGCCCGCGCGGACCGGGTCGAACGAACTCTCTGACCCGAATCCGACAGCTAACTCCGCAGGCTTTTCCAGAGAGGAACCGTTCTTGACCATGCAGACCTCCAGGGGACGCCGCCGTGCGGCCGTCCCCGCTTCGGCGCCACGGGCAGCTGAAGCCACCAGCACGGAGCGCCCGCGCGATTTCCACCGCGACGCGCGCCGCCGCAGGGGTCCCTTCCGGCAGATCACCGACTTCGCGTCGGCCAGCGGCATGGGCCAGAAAGCCGGCATCGCCCTGGCTGCCACGGGCCTGGTCCTTACCGTGACCGTCCCGGCCACCAGCCCCGTGCTTGCAACCGACGCACCCGGAGCCACCCCCGTGGCTGCCGCCGCAGTAACCCCGCAGCCCCGGATCTCCGCAGAAGCCGGCGCCCAGCTGGACTTCAGCCGTTCCGCTGTGGTGACCCAGGCCGATCCGGACGGCAAGCTCAAGCAGCTGCTCAGCGCCCAGTCCGCCAGCGCCGTCTCCCGGGCGGCCTCGGCAGGCAGCCTTGCTGCGCCGCTGGCCACGCTCACCACTGCCTCTCCCTTCGGCTACCGCGTCAGCCCCATCACCGGCGGCAACGGCGACTTCCACCGTGGCCAGGACTACGTGGCCCAGTGCGGCACATCCGTGCTTGCTGCTGCAACCGGAACCGTGACATTCGTCGGCTGGCACCAGTACGGCGGTGGAAACCGCGTGGTGATCGACCACGGCAATGGCCTGGAGACCACCTATAACCACCTCTCTTCCTTCACTGTGAAGGAAGGCCAGACGGTGTCCCGCGGCGATGTGGTGGCCCTGAGCGGCACCACGGGCGCTTCCACCGGCTGCCACCTCCACTTCGAGGTCCAGGTCAACGGCGAAGTCGTCGATCCTACCGGCTGGCTCTAGTCAAATGATGGTTCACTACCGGATCGCCGAGATCCGCCGTGACCTGAATGTGACATTGAAACGAAACTGCTGTACCGTCTAACTTGCGTCAAGTTTTCCGAACTTGACGCTCTTGAGTGGATTGCCTAGCTCTGCCACCGCTCAAGGTCCGTTCGCATTTCATCGTCTGGCAGGGGCGGGGGAACCAATTTTGGCCTTCAGCTGTATCGAAGGCCTTGGGGTTAAGTCGCAAAGCTTCCCAGGAAGCAGCGCGGCCGGGTGACTCCCATCCGAATCCGACAGCTCACCTCGCAGGCATTGGGAGAGGCCACCTTCTTGTCTTCACGCCACAATTCTGCGCGCCACCGTGCGCTCACGGTTCGCACCAGCCCTTTGGACAGTGTTTCCAAAGCCGTCAGTGCCAATGCCGGGACAGTAGGTCGCCAGGCGGCAGTATTCGCCGCCGCGTCGGGCCTGATCCTGACCATGGGACTGCCTGCCACAGCTGCTGACACCACTGCCGGAGTGTCCGCTTCCACCGAGTCCGGCACCGCCCAGACCGCGCTGGCAGTCACCGCCGCTCCCACCGCCACCGTTTCCTTCGAACGCACAGTGGTCACAACCATTGCTGCGCCGAAGCCGGAGCCGGTCCGAGTGCAGGCCACCCCCGCAGCCACCGCAACGGCAGCAGCCCCGGCCGCAGCCGGAGCTACGGCCGCGGCAGCAGCGCCGGCAGAGAAGGCCGCGCCCGTTGCGGCTTCGACGTCCGGCATCGCAGCCATCGCCTACACGGGCATCGGCCGTCCCTACGTCTGGGGCGGCACCAGCCCCAATGGCTGGGACTGCTCCGGATTCACCCAGTGGGTCTACGCCCAGGCCGGCATCAGCATTCCCCGCACGAATGCCTGGAACGCCATGACGCCCACGTCCAACCCGCAGCCGGGTGACCTGGTCATGCAGAATGGCGGCGCGCACGTTGGTATCTACGTCGGCAACGGCATGATGATCAGCGCGCTCAACCCCTCCCAGGGCACCCTGCTCCACGCAGTGGCAGCCACGGGCTCCTCCTCGTTCTACACGCTCGGCAAGTAGTTCCTGGGGCTTCGGCCCCGGGAACTTTTTCTTTGCTCGAAACCGCTTCACGCCAATCACCAAATCCCCGTTCTGGACGCGCCGGAATACCCCCAAGATGCCGGCGCGGCCAACGCCCCGGGCCTGCCCACCAGCAGGGCCCGGGACAACGAAAGAGAGAACTGATGACTACTCGTGCAATCGCACGGCATCGCGCCGAGGTCACCAAAACCAACTCGATCACCGTCATTGCCAAGGCTGTCGGCAGCAACGCCGGAGTCTTCGGACGCCAGGCTGCCGTCATCGCCGCAGCTTCCGGCCTGGTCCTCACCAGCGGAATCGCAGCCAACGCTGCAGACGCCAGCACCCAGCGCGAATCAGCGCCGCTGTCCGGGCTGGAAGTTGAATCGACGGTTGACGCCCCCATCTCCGCCGCTTCGACCATCGCCATCACCTTCGAGAAGCCGGCCGTGACCACCACGCCGGCTCCCGTTGTTGAGCCCGAGCCCGAAGTTACCGTCCAGGAAGCCGAGCCCGCAGCGCCCGCCGCCGCAGCCCCTGCTGCGCAGCCTGCTGCGGCACCGAAGGTCACGGCCACCGTTGCCTCGGCTCCCGCTCCGGCGGCTGCACCCGCAGCCCAGGCCCCCGCCAGCGGCAAGGGCGCGGCTATCCTCTCCGCCGCCTACGCCCAGCTGGGTGTGGTCCAGGACTGCACCATGCTGGTCACCAACTCCCTCGCAGCAGTGGGCATCAACTTCCACGACTGGCCTGCAGGCTACCTCTCCCTGGGCCGCACCGTGAGTGCCGCCGAGGCTCAGCCCGGTGACCTGATCTACTACGCCAACGGCGGCTCGGGCATGGCCCACATCGCTGTCTACGCAGGCAACGGCCAGGCAGTTCACGGCGGCTTCAACGGCAACCAGACCATCGTGTTCAGTGCCAACGTGGGCTCCGGCCCCGTGTTTATCCGCGTCAGCTGATTCCAGCGGGTTCCCGGGAACCCCAGGCCCGGCCGGCGTCAACCGCCCAAAGGCCACACTCCGAAGGACCTCCGCACCACGGTGCGGGGGTCCTTCGTGCATCCGCCGCCAGGCCCTGCCATGTGATGCCGCCCCGCAGGGAGCTGCCGCAACGACACGGAACCGGTGAACTCCGGAATTAGTTGATAGCGCGTTTCGTTGTTTACTCTTGTCATGTCGATCCATAGCCCGGACACGCCGGGGGCAGCCGGCCCTCGTGCCCCTGACGGGTGCGGCCGGAGGTACGTGCATGCGCACTCTCGTTCTGAATGCTGGATATGAACCGCTGGCGGTTATCACCTTCCGCCGGGCGCTGGTGCTTGTGCTCACGGGCAAGGCAAGCGTTGTGGCCGAAGGCGACGATCCCGTCGTGGGTCCGCAGGAGATCCTGGGCAGGCCTTCCGTTATCCTGCTGAACCGCTACATCCGTCCCCGGTATAACCAGTCAACAGCGGTAAGCCGCCGGGGGGTGCTGCGCCGGGATGGACATGCCTGCGGTTACTGCGGCAAGGCAGCGCACACCATAGACCACATCCAGCCCAAATCACGCGGCGGAGCCGACTCGTGGGAGAACCTGGTGGCGGCCTGCCTGCGCTGCAACAACGTCAAGGGTGACCACACGCCCGGCGAAATGGGTTGGAAACTGCGGTTTGTGCCTGCCCCGCCCCGCGGCGCCATCTGGCAGATCAAGGAACTCGAAAAGCCGACCCCCGCCTGGGACCCCTTCCTGTTGCCGGAGCGCGCTGCCTGACCGCTGCCACGGCAGCACATACCGGCTGTGCGGGCGGAGCCGTCCGTGGCTAGGCTGGGGGAGTGGACGGTACCCCGGTTGAATTTGATGCTGTAATCCTTGCCGGCGGCAGGTCATCCCGGCTGGGCGGAACCCCCAAACAGGACCTGGTTCTTGGCGCTGCCAGCCTCCTGGACCGTGCCCTCGAAGCAGCCTCCGGCGCGGCCCGCAGGGTGGTGGTGGGGCCGGACCCCGGAACCCTGCCGGACGGTGTGCAGTCCTGCCGGGAGGAGCCGGCCTTTGCCGGGCCGGCAGCTGCCATCGCGGCCGGACTGGACGCCCTGGCCGGGTTGGAAGCCTTGGCCGGACCGCACGCACACGCCCCGGCCGCTTTTGTCCTGGTGCTTGCCTGCGATATGCCGCACGCCGCGGAAGCCGTTCGGGTGCTGTGCGCGGCGCTCCCCGATGCGGCGGACGCGGGAAAGCAGGGGGTGATCGCCCGGGCAGCCGACGGCACCAACCAGCCGCTGGCCGGCCTTTACAGCACAGATGGGCTAAAAAAGGCGGCCGCTGCCTTGGCCGCCGATGGCCGCCTGACGAACGGCTCGGTCCGGTCCCTCCTTGCTAGTCTTGACGTGCAGCCCGTCATTGTCCCGGCCGGCTCCACAGCAGATGTGGATACGTGGGACGACGCCGCCGCACTAGGAATTGCCGCTGAAGGTCAGGAACCACATACGGGCCCTGACGCCCGCGGCCGCAGCTACCTTGGAGGCAGCACGTGAAAAGCCAGGAAGAGACCCTCGAGGAATGGTGCCGGGCACTGTTGCAGGCTTACGAACTTGAGGGCTTCCACGTGGATGTGAACGCCGTCCTCTCGCTCGCCGGCGTAGCAGCGCACTCGGTGGTCCGCCCGGCCGCGCCCCTGACAACGTTTATTGCCGGTTACGCCGCAGGCCTGGCGTCGGCACCCGGCCAGGTCCAGGATCCGGCAGCCATGGACGCCGTCCTGGCCGTGGCCCGGGGGTTGGCCGTCGCCTATGCCGAGGACGCCGCCGGGACAGCCGGCGAATGACCGAAGCCCACCAGGAAACGCAGGAGCCCGAGCAAACGGAGCCGCCAACACGCCTTGCCCACACGTGGGAAGAGGCGCGGCAGGCCGCCTTCGACGCAGCCACACCGATTCCGGCCGGACCGGTGGCGCTGGACCTCGCCCTGGGCAGGCGCCTGGAACAGGACATTGTGGCCTTGCAGGACATGCCGCACTACGCCTCCTCGGCCATGGATGGCTGGGCGGTCAACGGCAGCGGGCCGTGGATCCTGGCGGAGCAAGGCACCCGGCTGGCGCCCCACCAGGCAAGCCCCATCGCCACGGGCGGACTCATCCCGCCCGGAGCCAAGGCAATCCTGCGCACCGAGGCCGCCGTGCTGACCAGCGACGAGGACGGCCTGCCCGTCCTCACCAGCGGCCGTGCGGCCCGGCCCGGCGAACCCCGGAACGGCCAGCACATCCGCAAGGCCGGTGAGGAAGCGCTGACCGGAGACGTCCTGGTGAAGGCCGGTGTGACACTGAACCCCGCGCACATCGCCCTGGCGGCCCTCGCCGGCCACGATACCCTGCAGGTGCAGGGCAAACCGCTGGTCAGGCTGCTCCTGACCGGGGGTGAGGTGGTCCACAACGGCGTGCCCGGACCGGGCAAGGTCCGCGACACTTTCGGCCCGCAACTGTCCGGGGCGGTGGCCATGCTCGGCGGCATGGACGGCGGCCGGCAACGGATCGGCGATGCCTACGACGACTGGCTGGGAGCCCTGGAGGATGACGTTCCGGAGATGGCCGGTGCGGCGGACCTGCCGGCCGACGTCGTGATCACCACCGGCGGAACCGGGCTCTCCGGCACCGACCACCTCCGCAAAGCCGTTGCCGGGCTGGGCGGCCGGCTGCTGATCGACGGCATCGCGATGCGGCCCGGGCACCCGGTGGTGCTCGCCGAACTGCCCGACGGCCGCTTTATCCTGGGGCTGCCCGGCAACCCCCTGGCCGCCATGCTGGCGCTGTCCACCGTGGGCGGGCCGTTGCTGGCTGCGCTGGGGCACGCGCCGCTGCCGCCGGTGCAGGAGGTGCCGTGCGGAACCATGATCGAACCCGAGCCCGGGCGCACCCGGCTGATGCCGTTCCGGCTCGTATATGGGATGGCCTCACCCGCGCAGCACACCGGGCCCGGCATGATGCGCGGCCTCGCCGCCGCCGACGGCGTGCTGGTGGTGCCTCCGCACGGGGTCCAACTGGGCGAACCGGTCCCGGCCTTCGCCCTGCCCTGGGGTCCGGACCTGCCGGCCCCCGCCGACCCGGCCGCCAAGGCCAAAGCCAAACCCAGGACTGCCACCCGGCCAGCCAGGCCGGCGGCAAAACCAGCTGCGGCCGGCCCGGTGGACTGGAGCGCACTCCTTGGTTGAGCGCCGGCCGCCACGTTGGGATGATGGATCGATGAGCAGGACGGAGCAGACATGGGCAGGGTGACACAGCGCCGCAAGGTGCACAGGTATGTCCTGGACGGCTCAGCGGCTGCCCTCGAGTTCCCGGTGCGGCACAAGGAGGACATCCTGGCGGTGGAGGAACCGCTGGAGATCCGGCTGGGCGGCCTGAGCCACTCGGTCACCATGCGCACGCCGGGCGATGATTTTGACCTCGTGGCTGGTTTCCTGGTCTCCGAGGGCATCATCTGGGAGCCCGGACAGCTGCCGTCCCTGCGTTTCTGCGCCGGCGAAGACGAAAACGGTGTCCAGACCTTTAACGTGGTCGAAGCCCAGCTCCGCCCGGACGTCACCGTCCCGGACCACGGACGCCGGTCCTATACCTCCAGCGCCTGCGGAATCTGCGGGACCGACTCGGTGGATGCGGTGACCCGGTCCTCGCACTACAGCCCCGCCGGCGATCAGCTCACCGTGGCCGCGGAAGTCCTGGCGTCCCTGCCGGACCAGCTGAGGAAAGGGCAGACTGTTTTCGAGCGCACCGGCGGTGTGCACGCCGCCGGACTGTTCACCATCGACGGCGACGGCGGCGCCCGGCTGCTGTGCGTCCGGGAGGACGTGGGCCGGCACAACGCCGTGGACAAGGTGGTGGGGTGGGCCCTCCGGGAAGGCCTCCTTCCGCTGCGCGGGACGGTCCTGCAGGTCTCCGGCCGCGCCTCCTTTGAACTGGTCCAGAAAGCGGCCCTGGCCGGTATCCCGGTGCTGTCCGCCGTCAGTGCGCCGTCGTCCCTGGCAGTGGAGCTCGCGGAATCCAGCGGGCTGACCCTGGCCGGCTTCAGCCGGGGCACCAGCTTTAACGTCTATGCCGGGGCCGGCCGCATTGCCCCACCCGGCGCTGCTGTTCAGCCATCCTGAGGGCCCGGGAGCTGCAGCCCGGGCGTACCCGCGGCCCGTGTGCCGGGGTAGCTATCACCGAAGCCACCCGGTAGATTTATCCATCGAATGGACATCTTGGTCCACTTCCCAGCGCTAAAGAGGACCCAGATTGCATGACGACCGCCGGATCACGGAAGTCCGCCTTGAGAGGTTCGTGCGTGAGCGCATCAGCCCCGCCGTATACAGCCGCAGCCTGCCGCTGACGCTGACCAGCTGGGAGGTTCCGGACGAGCCGGTCCCCGCGCTGGAGGCCATGCGCCAGGAATTCCTTCCACAGGAGCACAACGCCGCCTGGGGCAAGCCGTGGGGGACCACCTGGCTGCGCGTGCAGGGCGAGGTCCCCGAAACGTGGGGCACCGGGCCTGGTACCGCCGTCGAGGTGGTGGTTGACCTTGGCTTCACCACCGAGGTGCCGGGGTTCCAGTGCGAGGGCATCGCCTGGCGGGCAGACGGCAGCATCATCAAGGCCATCTCGCCCCGCAACCAGTACATCCCGTTGAAGCTGCTGGGCAGCGGCATGGCGGTGGACTTCTACGTGGAGGCTGCAGCCAACCCCGATGTGGCGCAAGGGTGGACGTTTGCGGCCACTCCTTACGGCGACAAGGCGACGGCCGGAACGGCTCCGCAGTACCGGCTGGGACGCATCGCGATCTCCGAACTGCAGCAGGAGGTCTGGGAGCTGCAGCAAGACATCTTGACCCTGGCGGGCCTGATGGCGCAGCTGCCCCTTGAGCTTCCCCGCCGGCACGAAATCCTCCGCGCCCTGGAACGCATGCTCGATCTGATGGATCCGGACGACATCGCCGGGACTGCCGCCGCCGGACGGGAGGCCCTCGCCGGGGTCCTGGCCCGGCCCGCGTACGGATCCGCGCACCAACTGGTGGCCACCGGGCACGCGCACATCGATTCGGCCTGGCTGTGGCCGGTGCGGGAAACCATCCGCAAGTGTGCCAGGACGTTCTCCAACGTGGTGGCCCTGATGGACGAGGACCCGGACTTTGTGTTTTCGTGCTCCTCCGCCCAGCAGCTTTCCTGGATCAAGGAGTTCTACCCTGAACTTTTCGCCCGCATCCGGGAGAAGGTCCGTACGGGCCAGTTCGTTCCTGTGGGCGGCATGTGGGTGGAGTCGGACACCAACATGCCCGGCGGCGAGGCCATGGCCCGCCAGTTCCTCGAGGGCAAGAGCTTTTTCCTGGCCGAGTTCGGCGTCGAATGCCGGGAGGCCTGGCTGCCCGATTCCTTCGGCTACTCAGCCGCCCTGCCGCAGATCGTCAAAGAAGCAGGCAGCCGCTGGTTTCTGACCCAGAAAATTTCCTGGAACCAGACCAACAAGATGCCGCACCACACGTTCAACTGGGAGGGAATCGACGGCACCCGCCTGTTCACCCACTTCCCGCCGGTGGACACCTATAATTCCGAACTCAGCGGAGCGGACCTGGCCCACGCGGAACGCAATTACCGCGACCACGGCCGCGGCTCAGTCTCGCTGGTGCCGTTCGGCTACGGTGACGGCGGCGGCGGACCCACCCGGGAGATGCTTGCAGCCGCTGCCCGCACCGCTGACCTCGAAGGGTCCCCGAAGGTACGCCTGGGATCCGCGGAGAGCTTCTTCCAGCAGGCCGAGGACGACTACCAGGACCTGCCCGTCTGGGTGGGGGAAATGTACCTTGAACTGCACCGCGGCACCTACACCAGCCAGGCCAACACCAAAAAAGGCAACCGGCGCAGTGAACACCTGCTGCGCGAAGCGGAACTCTGGTGCGCCACCGCAACGGTCCGGACCCATGGCGGCTTCGAGTATCCCGCAGCCGAGCTCAAGCGCCTCTGGCGCCTGGTGCTGCTGCAGCAGTTCCACGACATTCTGCCCGGCAGCTCGATCGCCTGGGTGCACCAGGATGCCGAACGCAACTACGCCGCCGTCGCGGCCGGGCTGGAGGCCGTCATCGCCGCAGCCGCTGCTGCGATGCTGGGCCAGGGCGGCCGGCAGTTCCTGCTGAACGCAGCACCGCACGCCAGGGACGGTGTGCCGGCCCTGGGCGCGGCCGAACGGTCGATCGTGCCCGTGCCGGCGACGGCCCAGGCCCAGGGCGGCAGTTACGTCCTGGATAACGGCGTTATCAGGGCAGAGCTGGACGGGGCGGGGTTACTGGTCTCCCTGGTGGACCATGCCAGCGGCCGTGAGGCCATCGCCCCCGGCCAGCCGGGTAACCTCCTGGAGCTGCACCGGGACACCCCCAATGAATGGGACGCCTGGGACATCGATGAGTTCTACCGCCGCAATGTCACACCGCTGACGGCTGCGGCGTCCGTCCGGGTGTCCACCCACGGGCCGGACGCCGGCGTGGTGGTGGAGCGGCTGGCCGGCACGTCCCCGGTAACGCAGCACATCACCCTTGCCCCGGGCAGCCCCGCGCTGTCCATCACCACCACGGTCGACTGGCAGGAGCGGGAGAAGCTGCTCAAACTCGGCTTCGGCCTGGACGTCCGGGCGGACCGTTCCGCCGCGGAGACGCAGTTCGGTCACGTTTTCCGGCCGACGCACACCAATACGTCCTGGGAAGCAGCGAAGTTTGAAGTCTGCGCCCACCGGTGGATCCACGTTGCCGAACCCGGCTACGGGGTGGCGGTCTCCAATTCGTCCACCTACGGCCACGACGTCACCAGGAACGTCAGGGCCGACGGCGGGACCACCACCACCGTCCGGCTGTCCCTGGTGCGGGCTCCGAAGTTCCCCGATCCCGAAGCGGACCGCGGCCGCCACGAGTTCACCGTCACCATCCGGCCCGGTGCCGCAATCGCCGACGCCGTCCAGGAAGGCTACCGGACCAACCTGGTGCCCCGGCTGGTCAGCGGGGCGGCGCCGGTGGAGCCGCTGGTGGCCGTGAGCAACGACGCTGTGGTGGTCGAAGCCGTGAAGCTTGCCGAGGACGGCTCAGGCGACGTGGTGGTGCGGCTGTACGAGTCGCTGGGCCGGCGCTCCACGGCCAGGATCACGGCAGGCTTCCCCTGCACCACGGTGCAGGCCGTCGATCTGCTGGAACGCCCCGTTGAGGCTCCCGGCGTGGATGCCGGCTCCGACGGCGCCGGCCTCCGGCTGCGTCCCTTCCAGTTGGTGACGCTGCGGTTCGTCCGGCAGCAGATGCCCGCGTCCTGACTTTTTGCCTTGCCGCGCAGCCAACCGGAAGCGCGGCAAGGCAAAACAGCCTTAAACAGGCTGAGTGGGGGCGGTCCCCAACGGCCGCCACCACTCATCCCCCCAATGTGTGCGAAGGCCCCCGGGGCGAACGACGCTAAAGAAATTTATCCCCGTTCAGAAACGCGCTGCGCCCCACCTTCACACATTCATGATTGTTTCACATTCTAATGATTTTGTGAAAGGTCGGGAGATTACTTTTCGGTATATTTCCTGCGTCGGCAGCTTTTTCGCCGGGTCCAGACCTTTGCCGCCCAGATCAGCGCGAGGCCAAGAACGAAGCACAGGATGGCTGTGTAGTTGACCACAAAGGCCACGGCGTCGGAATTCGGCGGCAGGAATGGGAACAGCAGGGACAGCGCAGTGGCGATGGCGCCAAGGCCCAGGAGCGCAGCCGCAAAGCGCACCGGAACGGGCAGCCGGCCCAGGGCCGCCCGGACCATGGCCGGAAGCAGGACCAGGGCAACAAACGCGGGATAGGCCCGTCCTGCCGCCCCGTAGTACTCGGCCAGCATGGCGTGCCGCGCGTCCCTGTCGGAGACTGCCGAGAGGCCCGCCGAGGAACCGGTGGTATCCATCAGCAGGAACACGCCCACCACCGCCACGGAGATGGCCAGCAGGGCCGCCATCCCCACCCGGCCGGTCAAAAGCCGGTAGGCACCATCGGCGCCGAACCCACGGGTGGTCCGTACGCCGATAAAAAACACGGCTCCGAAAATGATGAAGCGCAGCGCCAGGTTGGTGAGGTTGATGCCGCCCAGGGCCGCATCAATCCACACGTACGGTGCTTCGATGCTGAGCAGGATGGCAAGGGTCATCAGCGCAAAGATGGAAAACAGCGACCTGTTTTCCCCCCGGAGGGCGCTGGGGATCCGGGCCAGGGCCACCAGCCCGCACACGGCCAGCGTTGTCCACTGAAGAATATCGATCATCCCAGGTTCTCCCAGATCTTTTCTGCCTGCTCGTGGTCCTGCTCCTGGCGCCGCAGCACCTTGCCGAGGGCCTGCAGCCGCTCGCCCGCCAAAACGGTCAGGTCGGCGTCGGACATGCCCTCCAGTGCTGCCTGCCGCGCCCCGGGTGGCCAGCCGGCCTCCTCCTCCGTAACCAGGCCCGTGGCAACCAGCCCCCCTGCGGGCCCCACCCCGGCCGCCTGTGAAGTGGCCAGGGCCAGCTCTGGTGTCAACCGGTTGGCGGTCAGCTGGGCTGAGTAGTTCTGCGGGGCGATGCCGGTGGCGGCTGAAACGCGGTGCCGCACCTCGCCGTCGTCAATGGCATCAACCCAGTTTTTAACCGAGGTGGCGTGCGGGGCCGGGCTGAGCGCCGGTGGCAGTCCGGCTGCTGCGCCCTCAGGCTCCACCGCGGTCCGCGACAGCACGGCCCGCAGCAGGTCGGGGGTGGAAATCTGGCTGACCAGTTCGCCCCGGGTGGGCAGCCGGGGCGGGCCGGCCAGCTCGCGGTACGCCTCGAAATCCGCGAGGGCCGCGACCGGGCCGATGTTGTAGGCGCGGCTGATGCTGACAAGGGTGCTTTCCGATACCTTGCCCCGGACCAGCTGCTGGGCGAGGGTGGTCCGCTTGATTCCGGAAACCCTGCAGACGTCGGCGGTGCTGGCGTTGGGCGCGATGCCTTGCAGCCAGCGCTGGAACGCCTTGGCGGGGAGTGGCATGGACAGCTCTCTGCAGAACGGACGGTGTACCCATTTTAGCCTGCCGGAATCTTCGGATTTTACGCAGGCCTCCGCTTCGACTATGCTTGAACGTCGAGCCCGCTGGTCCGTACACCCCCCAAGTCCGGACCAGCGGGTTCTTTTATGTCCTGCGGCCGCAATGCCTGAACCGCATGGCTTTTGCCGGCAGCTGCCAGGCAGGAATCCGGTTGCGGATGCGCCGGCGAAAGGACACACGGATGACTGCCACCCTGGTTGCCAAGGATGTTGCCGGCGGGCATGACCACCGCCAACTTTTCGCCAATCTTTCCCTGACCGTTGCCCCGGGAGATGTGGTGGGCGTGGTGGGTGCCAACGGCGCCGGGAAGTCCACCCTGCTGCGGCTCCTCGCCGGTGTGGACAAGCCGCAGGAGGGGACCGTCAGCCTGGCCCCCGCTGACGCCTTTGTGGGCTGGCTTCCCCAGGAACACGAACGGGTGTCCGGCGAAACAGTGGCAGGCTACATCGCGCGCCGGACAGGCTGCGCGCAGGCCACCATCGAGATGGAATCCACTGCCGAGGCCCTGGGTGCCGGCGCGCCCGGCGCCGACGATGACTACGCGCGCGCCTTCGACCGCTGGATGGCATCCGGTGCCGCGGACCTCGACGACCGCATTCCAGGGGTCCTGGCCGACCTTGGACTGACCGCTGGTGCTGACTCGGCCATGACCGGGCTGTCCGGCGGCCAGGCCGCACGGGTGGCGCTCGCCGCCCTGTTGCTGAGCCGCTTCGACGTCGTCCTTCTGGACGAGCCCACCAACGACCTGGACCTCGCAGGCCTGGCCAAGCTTGAGGCCTTCGTGACCGGCCTGCGCGGCGGAGTGGTCCTGGTCAGCCACGACCGCGAATTCCTGGCCCGCTGCGTCACCACCGTCGTGGAACTGGATCTGGCCCAGAACTCCGTGGCCGTCTACGACGGCGGCTACGACGCCTTCCTGGAGGAACGCGCGGTGGCCAAGCGCCACGCCCGCGAAAAGTACGAGGAATTCGCTGCCACCAAGGCCGATCTGGTGTCCCGGGCCCGGACCCAGCGCGAATGGAGCTCCCAAGGCGTCCGGAACGCCATGAAAAAGAGCCCCGACAACGACAAGATCCGCCGTGCGGCCAGCGTGGAGTCCTCGGAGAAGCAGGCCCAGAAGGTGCGGCAGATGGAATCCCGGATCGCCCGGCTGGACACCGTGGAGGAGCCGCGCAAGGAATGGCAGCTGCAGTTCACCATCGGCCAGGCCCCCCGGTCCAGCGCCGTTGTGGCGACCCTCCGCGACGCCGTGGTCCGGCAGGGCAGCTTCACCCTGGGGCCCGTGAACCTCCAGCTCAACGCGGGGGAGCGGATCGGCATCACCGGACCCAACGGGGCCGGCAAGTCCACGCTCCTGCGCCTGCTCCTTGGCAGTATCGAACCGGACTCCGGCAACGCAGCCATGGGCGCCTCGGTGGCCGTGGGCGAAATTGACCAGGCCCGCGGCCTGCTGGCCGGGCACCTGCCCCTGGCAGACGCCGTCGAATCCGTCCTGGTGGACCTGACCGCCGCGGAGGTCCGCACCCTGCTGGCCAAGTTCGGGCTGAAGGCGGACCACACGGCACGTCCCGTGGACTCCCTCTCGCCCGGCGAACGGACCCGGGCGGCCCTGGCCCTGCTCCAGGCGCGCGGGGTGAACCTGCTGGTCCTGGACGAACCCACCAACCACCTTGACCTGCCGGCCATCGAGCAGCTCGAAGATGCCCTGGACAGCTACGACGGCGCCCTGCTGCTGGTGACGCACGACAGGCGGCTGCTGGAGAACGTCCGGTTGGATGTACGTTGGGACGTGGACAGCGGCAAGGTTACCGAGCAGCACACCGGCAGCAGTTCCTGAAACTGAAGCACCCCGGGGGAACCACCACCAATCTAGGCGCGGAGCAGCAACCATGAGCATGGAACGGGTAGCCTGGGGCTCCCTTTACAACATCACCCGGGCCAAGAGCGGTTCCCAGCCGTTCTCCAAGGCAACCCTGAAGCGGGTCCTCGCGTTTGCCCGGCCCTACCGCGGCAAGCTGCTGGCCTTTGTGCTGCTGTCCGTGGCCATGGCCTTCCTGGCCGTCGCCACCCCCGTCCTGGCAGGGCAGGTGGTGGACACCATCGTGGCCAAGGCCGGCATTGACGAGGTCATCCGGCTGGCCGTGCTGATCG
>NZ_LFQH01000059.1:0-14880 GCF_001238605.1 Arthrobacter sp. ZBG10
ACTCCCGGGGAGCAGTTCACGACAGTGGTTCCCTTTTTGTTTGGTGGAGCTGAGGGGACTCGAACCCCTGACCCCCTGCATGCCATGCAGGTGCGCTACCAGCTGCGCCACAGCCCCAAACCCTGCCGCCTCAACGGTAACCCGCGATGCAACCTGATCAGCTTAATGCACTTTGGTGTTCCGCGCCAATCGGACGTTCACCCAGGGGCGTATTTACCGTTTCCTGCCACCAACACCCGGCGCGGACGTGATCTGTCGATGGCCCCGCCATGCCCCGCTGGGGTTGCGGGAGGCTGGCCGTGTTCCGCTGCTGGTCATGGAGACCATGATGGCGTTCGCGGATACAAAAAAGTCCGCCGGAATCATGATGATTCCGGCGGACCGTTCGGTGGAGCTGAGGGGACTCGAACCCCTGACCCCCTGCATGCCATGCAGGTGCGCTACCAGCTGCGCCACAGCCCCGAACTACTGCTGTTCTTCGATGTTTTCCCGGGTTTCCCCGAAGCAACTCAAATATCTTAGAACAGCAATTCCGAAAATTCCAAATCGGGTATATTCGCCCGGATGGTGCGGAACTATTCGCCGTCGGCCGTAACTGCAGCCTTAGCGGACGTGTCATCCCCTAGCTGGAGATCCACAACGGGGCAGTCCTTCCACAGGCGCTCCAGGGCGTAGAAAACGCGGTCTTCCTCGTGCTGTACGTGGATGACGATGTCCGCGTAGTCCAGCAGGACCCAGCGGCCACCGGAGCGGCCTTCGCGGCGCACGGGACGGAGGTCCTGCTTGGCGAGTTCCTCTTCGATGCCATCAACGATGGCGTTGACCTGGCGTTCGCTCGGTGCCGAGGCGATCAGGAACACATCGGCCAGCGCCAGGCGTTCACTGACGTCCAACGCCACGATGTCTTGGGCGATCTTGTCGGCGGCAGCCTTGGCGGCGGTACGGGCAATGCTGATGGATGATTCTGTAGCAGTCATGGGACTTCCTTGTTGTTATTAAAAGCTGTGATGTACGGCGGAGCCGGTCAGCGGGACATGCCGCTGATGATCAGGACAATGCCCGAGACGAGTGCCACGATGCCAAAAACCAGGATGCAGAGTTGAAGCAGGCGGTTCCGCTGCGCCCGGCCGAGCCCAGCGGTGGCAGCGTCGAGGGGGTCCAGCCCATGCGCGGATGCGGCCGGGATGCGTGGCAGGTCCGCAAAGAGGTCGTCTGGAGAGCTTTCGGCTGGAACGCCTGGAACGGGGGCCGCAGCTTTCCGTGCGGCAGCTTCCGCCCGGGCAATCACCTGGGACGGGCTGGTGCCGGCGTCCGGGGCGGGCCGTCCGGCGCGCGGTCCGGGCGGGTTTTTACGGCCCGGTCCGGAGGCGACTTTGCTACCGGGCCGGGTGACCACTGGAACATGGGACGTGGCGGGGCGCTTCATGACCGGCCGGTCGAAGCCAGGTACTTCGACAAACTCCAGGGGTGTCACCATGGCCAGGTTATCTGCGGTGGACGGTGCCGGCTTGCTTGCCCCGGCCCGCCGGTTGACCGCGGCCGCCCGCTCAGCAAGTGCCACCTGCTCAGCCAGGACTGCGGGGTCCACGGCTTCGGGATCCGCGGTCTTAGGGTCCAGTGAAGCAATGTGCTCCATCTTGGCGATCTGGTTCCTGGCCTGCTCGGCAATCAGTGCCCGCGCAGCCAGTGCCTGTTCCACCGTCATGCCCTTGGGGCCAGGCGCGGTGCCCGGTGCGGCAGGGACAGCGGGCTTGGCAAGCTGGCCTGCGGAGGCCTGCTCCGGCGCCGGAACGATTGGAGTGGCAGCCGTAAGGGCCTGCTCCTTGAGCTGCTGCAGGCGGATTTGGCGGCGGGTGAGCGGACCGCCGTCGGCCTGCTGCCCGTCTGCAATTTCCTGCTCCTTCAGCGTGCGCAGGGCCGCACGGTCGCGGGCACGGATCTGGGAGGACCGCTGGGTGGACGTATCCTCCGGTGCGGCATCAGCAGGTTTGTTGGCGGCTCGCTTGGCAGGGGCAGGCTTGGCCGGATCCGGTTTAGCCTGTTCAGCCTTGGCGGCAACGGGCTTGGCCGCTTCAGGCTTCACCGCAGCGGGCTTAGCCGGTTGCGGCTTGGCTGGTCCGGGTTTCGCTGCAGGAGCCTTTGATGAAGCTGCCGGGCCGGCCGGCTTGGCCGGGACGGGCTTCGCCGGAGCTGCCGCCGCGGGAACAGCCTTGGTGGGTGCCGGTTTCACCGGAACGGGCTTGGCCGCGGCGGGCCGCTTTGCCTGCGGTTGCCCGCCCTGGCCCTGCTTTACGGAAGGCGCCGCCGAGTCAGGCTGCTTGGTTTCGGCCTGTTTTGTGGCAGGCAGGGGCGCAGCATCCGGCTGGCCGGCAGCGGGAAGCTGGTCGACTTGCGCGGACACCTGTCCAGCTTCCCTTGCCTGGCGGAGTTCCCGGCGGCTACGGAAGGTTGGCTGTTCCTGACTCATTAGGGACTCATTCGGTACTGGCGGGTTCACGTGCTTCGGAAGTTGGATTGGTGACGGCGGTGCGCTCGTCCGCATACAGGCCGTACTTGGCGATGTACTGGACCACACCGTCAGGCACCAGGTACCACACGGGGTTGTTCCCCGCCACGCGGGTGCGGCAATCGGTGGAGGAAATCGCCATGGCCGGCACCTCAAGGAGGCTGACGTCCGTGCGGCCCATCCCGTCCAGGACGTGCCCGGGCCGGGTGACCCCCACAAAGTGGGCCAGCGACCACAGTTCGTCGATGTCCTTCCAGGACAGGATCTGCGCCAGGGCGTCCGCGCCCGTGATGAAGAAGAGGTCCGCATCCGGGCGCTGGGCCCGCAGGTCGCGGAGGGTATCGATGGTGTATGTGGGGCCGGGCCGCTCCACATCCACCCTGCTGACCGTGAACCGCGGGTTTGAAGCCGTGGCAATCACTGTCATCAGGTAGCGGTGCTCTGAATCACTGACCTGCTTGTGCGATTTCTGCCAGGGCTGCCCGGTGGGCACAAACACCACTTCATCAAGGTTAAACTGCGCAGCAACCTCGCTGGCAGCAACCAGGTGTCCGTGGTGGATGGGATCAAACGTCCCGCCCATAACGCCCAGCCGGAGCCTGCCCTTGGCGGCACCGCTGTGGTGGAGAACGCCGGAAATGTTAGTGGCCCTGCCCGTGATCGTGCTTGTTGGGGTGCTGGCGGTGCGGATCCGCGTGCTCCTCGGTGATGCTGTGGCGGTTTCCCAGGTTGGAGTAGGACAAGGTGATGAACATCAGCACCAGCAGAATGCCGAAAATGACCGCGCCGAAAACCCACGGCTCGGCCCACAGCGGAGCGAGTTCGTGCTCTTCGCCTTCTGCGGCAACTGACATGGCGATCTGCTGGAACAGCATTTTCTCCCCTAAGGCTCAAGGTTTTCGGGCAGCGGCAAACGCGCTGCTGCAGGCTTCTGGTCTATATTACCGCGTTGCTACCCGCGGACCTGGCCTTCGCCCTGGACGATCCATTTGGTGGTGGTCAGCTCCGTCAGTCCCATGGGGCCGCGGGCGTGCAGCTTTTGGGTGGAGATGCCCACTTCGGCCCCCAGGCCCAGTTCCCCGCCGTCGGTGAACCGGGTGGACGCGTTGACGATCACTGCGGCGGAGTCAATCTCGGCGATGAAGCGTTCGGCGTTGGCGAGGTCGTTGGTCAGGATGGCTTCGGTGTGGCCCGTGGACCACTTCCGGATATGGCTGACGGCGTCGTCGAGGGTGTCCACCATGGCGACGGCAAGGTCCAGGTCCATGTACTCCGTGCCCCAGTCCGCGTCCGTGGCCGGAACGGACTCGATGGACGCGGGCAGGGCGGCGCGGATCCGCTCGTCGGCGTGCAGCCGGACCCCCGCGGCCTGCAGGGCAGCGGCGACGGCGGGCAGGACGGTGGAGCCAGAGTGCACCAGGAGCGTTTCCACGGTGTTGCAGACGCTGGGGCGCTGGGTCTTGGCGTTCAGCAGGATCTCCACTGCCATGTCCACGCCGGCGGACTCGTCGATGAAAATGTGGACGTTGCCCTCCCCCGTTTCGATGACGGGGACTGCGGAGTTGGTGACCACGGTCTGGATCAGCTCGCGGCCGCCGCGGGGAATCAGGACATCAACCCTGCCGCGGGCACGCATCAGCACCGTGGCCCCGGCGCGGCCGTACTGGTCCACGGTCTGGACGGCGTCGGCGGGCAGGCCCACGGATTCCAGGGCTTCGCGCAGCACCCGCACCAGGACGCCGTTGGTGGCTTCAGCAGCGCTGCCGCCCCGAAGGATCACGGCGTTGCCGCTTTTGAGCGCCAGGCCGGCGATGTCCACGGTGACGTTGGGACGGGCCTCGTAGATGGCCGCCACCACACCCATGGGAACGTTGACCTGGCGGAGCCGCAGCCCGTTGGGAAGGGTCTGGCCGCGGACCACGTTGCCTACGGGATCGGGCAGGCCGGCAAGGTTGTCCAGCGCGGACACCAGCCCGGCGATGCGGGTCCTGGTGAGGGTGAGCCGGTCAAGCATGGCTGCGGAGGTACCGTTGGTTTTGCCTGCCGCAACGTCGCGGGCGTTGGCGGCAAGGATGGCGTCGGCGCTGTCCTGCAGGGCCTTGCCGATGGCCTCGAGGCCGCGGTCCTTCCACGCCCGGTTGGCCATGGCCATCCGGCGTGAGGCCTTGCGGGAGCGGTCAGCGATGGCATGCACCGCTGCCTCGACGTCAGCCTCGGACAGCGGGGCATCAACCGTCACCGGCGCGGCGGCAGGCGCCACGGCGTCCGCCGGGAAACCGGCGGCGGTGTTTTCGGAGGTGTCAGCAGCTGTGTGGGTCAGGGCCTCAGTCATCCTTCAAGTTTAGGCGAGGACGGGGCTTACACCAGCACCAGGTCGTCAACATGAACAACTTCCCGGTCATAGCCTGTGCCGAGCTCTTCCCCAAGGTCCCGGGTGGACCGGCCCAGCATGCGCGGCAGCTCAACGGCCGAGTAGTTCACCAGGCCGCGGGCCACGACGACGCCGTCGGCACCGGCGATCTCCACGGCATCGCCGGCCTCGAAGTCGCCCTGCACAGCCGAGATGCCGGCCGGCAGCAGGGAGGTGTGGCGGTGGCGGACGGCCTGGACGGCGCCGTCGTCGAGGACCAGGCGGCCCTGGACGGAGGCCACATGGGCCAGCCACAGCAGCCTGACGGGTTTGCGCGCGCCGTTCACGGTGAACCAGGTGCCAACGTCCTCGCCGCGCAGCGCAGCGGCGGCGTTAGGTGTGGAGGTCACCAGGGTGTGGATCCCGGAGCCGGCAGCCATGCTGGCGGCCTCCACCTTGGTGAGCATCCCGCCGGTTCCCACCCCGGCCTTGCCGGCTTTGCCGATCGACACTGCCTCGAGGTCGCGCGGACCGGTGACCAGGGGAATCCGGGTGGCACCCTGGGCGGGCGGCCCGTCATAGAGGGAGTCGACGTCGGACAGCAGGACCAGCGCGTCCGCACGGACCAGGTGCGCCACGAGGGCGGCGAGGCGGTCATTGTCACCGAACCGGATCTCGTGGGTGGCGACGGTGTCATTTTCGTTGACCACCGGCACCACGCCGAGGTTCAGCAGCCGGTTCAGGGCGCGGAAGGCGTTGGTGTGCTGGCTGCGCCGCATCAGGTCCTCTGCGGTCAGCAGCACCTGGCTGACAGTGACGCCGTGGGCGCCGAAGGCCTGGGTGTAGCGTGCCATCAGCAGGCCCTGGCCTACGCTTGCCGCGGCCTGCTGGGTGGCCAGGTCTCGGGGGCGTTTGGCCAGGCCAAGGGGCGCCAGGCCCGCCGCGATGGCGCCGGAGGAGACCAGGATGATCTCGGTGCCTGCATTGCGCTTGGCGGCCAGGGCGTCAGCGAGGGCCGTCAGGGACTGCTCGGAGATGCCGCCTTTGATGCTGGTGAGCGACGAGGAACCCACCTTGACCACGATCCGGCGGGCCTGGGCGAAGACACTTCGGTCCAGGGCCGCGCCGGGCAGGGCGCTACTGGTCATCGTCTGCGCCCAGTCCACTCTCCTTGAGGGGCTTCGCTACGCGGCGGCTGCTCACGGACTCGGTCCAGATGCCGGCCTTGCGCTCGGCCTCGAGTTCGGCCCTGGTGGCGGCCCTGGCGTCCTTGCGTTCCTGCTGCTCGTCGCGCTTCTGGCCGCGGGTGGGGCGGTCGCCGATGTCGGCGAAGCGGACGTCGGTGCCGCGCGGGGAGGCCAGGAGTTCCGCGCCGGCCATCATGGTGGGTTCCCAGTCGAAGACAACGCCGTCGTCCTCGCCGATGACCACCATGTCGCCGGGCTTGGCGCCCTGCTTGAACAGTTCGGTTTCGACGCCCAGCTTGGCCAGCCGGTCCGCGAGGTAGCCGATGGCTTCTTCGTTGGTGAAGTCGGTCTGCTTGACCCAGCGCACCGGCTTGTCGCCAATGACGCGGAACAGCGGCTCCAGGGCCTTTTCCTCCCGACGGATCTTGAAGCCGGATTCGTTGACGGCCCGGGGGCGGAGCACGGGCGGCTGCACCTTGGGCGGTGCAGCGGCCAGCGAGTCGCGGGCGGCCTTGACGATCTCAGCCATGGCGAAGCCCAGCTGGCGCAGGCCCTCGTGGCTCGTGGCGGAGATTTCGAAGACGCGGTAGCCGCGGGATTCCAGCTCGGGGCGGACGAATTCGGCCATGTCCTTGCCGTCGGGGAGGTCCACCTTGTTCAGTGCCACCAGCCGGGGACGGTGGTTCAGGGGCACAACTTCGCCGTCCTGGCCGGCGTAGCTCATGTCCACAGCGTACTTTTCGAGCTCGGCTTCGATGACGGCGAGGTCGGAGAGCGGGTCGCGGTCCGATTCGAGGGTGCCGCAGTCCAGGACGTGCACCAGGGCAGCGCAACGCTCCACGTGGCGCAGGAAGTGGTGGCCAAGGCCCTTGCCTTCGGACGCGCCTTCGATCAGGCCGGGAACGTCGGCGATGGTGAAGCGGACTTCGCCGGCCTGGACCACACCGAGGTTGGGGATCAGGGTGGTGAACGGGTAGTCGGCGATCTTGGGCCGGGCGGCTGACATCGCGGCGATGAGGCTGGACTTGCCGGCGGACGGGAAGCCCACCAAGGCGATATCGGCAATGGATTTCAGTTCCAGGACAACGTCGCTGGATTCGCCTTCAATGCCGAGCAGGGCGAAGCCCGGTGCGCGGCGTTTCTGGGAGGACAGGGCTGCGTTGCCCAGGCCGCCCAGGCCGCCTGCGGCGGCAACGTATTCGGTTCCTTCGCCAACGAGGTCGGCCAGGACGGTGCCGTCCTTGGACTTGACCACGGTGCCGTCGGGAACGGGGAGGATCAGGGTTTCGCCGTTTTTGCCGCCGCGCCAGTCGCCCATGCCGGGTCCACCGTTGGTGGCGTGCCGGTGCGGTGCGTGGTGGTAGTCCAGCAGCGTCGTGGTCTGGTGGTCGACGCGGAGGATGACGTTGCCGCCGTCGCCGCCGTTGCCGCCGTCGGGCCCGCCCAGGGGCTTGAACTTCTCGCGGTGGACGGAAACACACCCGTGGCCGCCGGTACCGCCGGATACGTGCAGTACTACCCGGTCTACAAAGCTGGCCACGTGGATCTCCTCAGTGCTGTTTCCTGGCAGCCTGTGGGCGCCAAAACGATTGTAATGCGGTTAAAAGAACAGTGGAGCGGACCATCAGGCCCGCTCCACCGCTTCAGAACTTGGTGTTACTCTGCAGCTGCAGCAGCAACGATGTTGACGACGCGACGACCGCGGCGGGTGCCGAATTCAACGGCTCCCGGGGTCAGCGCGAACAAGGTGTCGTCGCCGCCGCGGCCTACGCCGGCACCCGGGTGGAAGTGGGTGCCGCGCTGGCGGACGATGATCTCGCCGGCCGAAACAACCTGGCCACCGAAGCGCTTGACGCCCAGGTACTGAGCGTTTGAATCACGGCCGTTGCGAGTGGAGCTCGCGCCCTTTTTATGTGCCATCTGAAATGCCTGCCTCTAAATTCTGGGGAATCTGCTGAAAAACCGAAACGGTAACCGGGTGGTTACTTGATGCCAGTGATCTTGACCTTGGTCAGTTCCTGACGGTGACCCTGGCGCTTCTTGTACCCGGTCTTGTTCTTGAACTTCTGGATGACAATCTTCGGACCACGGAGGTCCTGAAGGATCTCAGCCGTTACGGTCACCTTGGCCAGGTCAGCAGCAGCGGTGGTGATCTTGTCACCATCCACCAGGAGCAGCGCGGGCAGCTCAATGGTGCTGCCAGCTCCACCGGCGACGCGGTTCAGGGTAACGAAGTCTCCAACGGAAACCTTCTCTTGCCGGCCGCCTGCGCGGACAATCGCGTACACCACTTGGGAACTCACTTCTCTCGACGTTTATTACTAAATTTGCGTGCGGAATCCAACTCGTAAATGGCTGGTTTCTCGCTGTGCCTCAACGCCGTGGGGTCATAACCCAAGTGTTGGCGTAAGCACCGAAGATCAAGAATACGCTAATTCCGTCGTCGGCTGCAAATGAGGCTGGCAGCGGCGGGTCGCCTGTGATAGCAACCACAGGCATGTACCGGCGCGGTACCGTGCCCCACCATAGTACCGGTACCGGAGCCGGCCCGCGTTCAGGAGTGCAGCCGCGGCGCGTCGAAGAATTCCACTTCAAGCCGGCAGGAGTGCCGGAAGGCGTCCACCATGGCTGCCCGCCCGGCTTCGGAGGAGTTGCGGGCGGCTTCATCAACAATGCCGACCGCCCGCCTGGTTGCCGCAGCAAAGTCCTCGTCGGCGTACGTCCGCAGCCAGGCCGCGTAGGGGTGCCCCGCCGGCTCCCCCGCCGCGACGAACTGTGCATGGAGCGTCCGGCCGACTTCCGCGTAGAGCCAGAAGCACGGCAGGACCGCGGCGGCCAGCACCGCGTAACCGCCCGACGCCGAGGCCGCGGCCAGGTGGTCGACGTAGGACTTGGTGACGGGGCCAAGGTCCGGCTGGGTGGTCCGCGACGCCAGCCAGGTCCGGTGCAGCTCCGACTCGACCTCAAGGCATTGCTGCGCGGAGCCCGCCCAGAACAGCTGTTCGGCTTCGGTGGGTGCCAAGGCGCTGGCGCGGGCCAGGACCCGCGAGTAGCCGTTAAGGTACAGGGCATCCTGGGAGAGGTAGTAAGCGAACTCACGCTCCGGGAGCGTGCCGGAGACCAGACCCTGGATGAACGGCAGTTCGTAGATGGCTGCCAGGTCCGCGGCAGCTTCCTTCCACAGCAGCGCCTCGAACCGGCCGGGCGCCGGGACGGCCGTGAGGTGGTGGAAGTGGTGGACCGGTCCGTTGCCGGCGCCGACACCCAGCCGGTCCGACGCCGAAAGGGCACCGGCCAGCCACGGCTTCACTTCGCGCAGCGCGGCTTCCCAGTCCCCCAGCCGCGCCTGCACCGTGGCCATGGCAGAGGACAGCGAGCACCCGGTGCCGTGGCTGTTCCGGGTATCCACCCTCGCGCCCGGCACTTCCACCACCTCGGGGCCAAGCAGGCCCGCCGTGTTCACCAGCGCGTCAGGGCAGCCCGGGCCCTGCAGGTGGCCGCCTTTGACCAGGATGGTGGCCCCGGTGGCGAGGGCCAGGAGCCTTCCCTGGTCCAGTGCCCCCGCCCAGGTCTGTTGGACGTCGCCGTCCACCAGGACAGCAAGTTCGGCCAGGTTGGGGGTGATCAGGTGCGCCAGCGGCAGCAGTTCCCGCAGCGCTGTCTCCGCCGGAGCCTGCAGCAGCCTGTCGCCGCTGGTGGCCACCATAACGGGATCAAGGACCACAACGGCGGGCCGCACCTCCTCGAGCCAGGTGCGGACGGTGCGGATGGAGTCAGCATCGCCCAGCATGCCGATTTTGACGGCGTCGATGGTGATGTCCGAGCTGACAGCTTCAAGCTGCCGGGCCAGGAGGTCCGCCGGCGGGATGTGGACAGCCTGCACCCCCAGGGTGTTTTGCGCCGTGAGGGCCGTAATGGCGGCCATTCCATAGCCACCGTGCGCGGCGATGCTTTTAAGGTCCGCCTGCACCCCTGCCCCACCGGACGGGTCGGAACCGGCGATGGAGAGCACCCGGGGAATGTCCCGGCGAATGGCTTCCGAGGTGTCCGCAGCAGGCGTGGTGGCAGCATCAGGTGTGGCTGCGCCAGGCGCAGTAAGGGTCGAAGACAAGAGACATCCCTTCGCCGGTGCTAACCGGACAGGTTCAACGGGTGTGGATCTCAGCCGGCCCTGTGCGCGGCACCCCGTGTCGGTCCCCAGCCTAGCTGTTCCACCACCGGTGCGGGAAAGTCGCTGCCTGTCTTAAAACGCCGGAGGCCCGGAACCGGCACTGATGTGCGGTTCCCGGCCTCCGATGCAGGTGGGGCAGTGCCCCTGGTGCCTAGAGCTCCGACGCCGGAACGCCCACACCCAGGATGATGGGTGCAGCGGCCGGTGCCTTGGCGGCGGCAGCCGCCGCGGGCTCCGGCGCCTTTGCGGAATGGGTGTGCGCAGGGGTAGCCGACGGCGCACTCTGGTGCTGCTGCACCGAGGTTTCGTTGGCTGCGCCCTGGGCACGGCTGGCACTGCGGTTGCGGCGCGGCCGGCGCTGCGTTGACTGCTCCAGCGTGTGGTCCGAGTAGTCCTTTTCCGGGGCTGCGGCGGGCGCAGCAACGGGGACTGCATCCGGCGCAGCTGCAACGGGTGCTACCGCTGCGGGAGCAGCTGCAGGTGCCGTCACCGGTTCGCCGAGGTGCGCGAAGGCTTCGGCCAGGCGGTCCAGCGTGAGCGCCGGCTGCGACTGCTGGTCACCGGCGTGCTCAACAAACGGAAGGACAACTTCCTCTCCCCCGAAGGTCAGCACCGCCCCGGGGCGTGCGGGAGCGTCGGCGTCGTGCGAACCGGCGTCCACGGGCGTGGCAGGTACCTGCCTGGCGGCGGCGATTTCGTCGTCGTGCAGGTGCGCGGCGTGCGCGGCTGCTGCGATGTTCGCCAGGGCCAGCCGGGTGGCTTCAGCCTTGGCGTGCCGCTCCGGGTCCACGGGTTCCGGGTGCACGGTGTGCGCCTGGACCGGGGCTGCCGGCGCCAGCTCGGGTTGCTGGCCGCCACGGCCGCGGCGGCGCTTGCGCTCCGGGCGTGTGCCCTGCTGGTTGTTGTCAACGCGTTCGGGGCGGGGCTCCGGGCTGCGGAAATCGTTGGGACGGTGTTCCTGCCGGGTGTCGGCGCGCTGGACGTGGTGCTCGGCTGCCACAATCGTGGCGCGGCGGTGCTCCACCGGGTCGTCGTGGGTGACCACACCGCGCCCGGCGCAGGCCTCGCACTGCTCGCCGAAGACTTCCAGGAGCCCGGTGCCCATGCGTTTGCGGGTCATCTGGACCAGGCCCAGCGAGGTCACTTCGGCCACTTGGTGCTTGGTCCGGTCCCGGCCCAGGCATTCCACCATGCGGCGCAGCACCAGGTCACGGTTGGATTCCAGGACCATGTCGATGAAGTCGATGACGATGATGCCGCCGATGTCACGGAGCCGGAGCTGGCGGACCACTTCCTCGGCAGCTTCCAGGTTGTTCTTCGTGACGGTCTCTTCGAGGTTGCCGCCGCTGCCGGTGAACTTGCCGGTGTTGACGTCCACCACGGTCATGGCTTCGGTGCGGTCGATCACCAGGGAACCGCCGGAGGGCAGGAAAACCTTGCGCTCCAGGGCCTTGTGGATCTGCTCGTCGATGCGCCAGGCAGCGAAGATGTCCTGGTCCTTGGTCCACTTTTCCAACCGGCCCACCAGGTCCGGGGCAACGTAGGTCACGTACGCCTCGATGGTGTCCCAGGCTTCCTCGCCGGAGACGATCAGCTTGGAGAAGTCCTCGTTGAAAACGTCGCGGACCACCTTGATGGTGAGGTCCGGTTCGCCGTACAGCAGTTCCGGGGCGAGGATCTTGGTGGAGGTGGACTGGCTTTCGATGCCTTCCCACTGGGCGCGCAGCCGGTTGATGTCGTGCGTCAGCTCCTCCTCGGAGGCACCTTCGGCTGCGGTGCGGACGATGACACCGGCGTGCTCCGGCAGTCGGTCCTTAAGGATCCGCTTGAGGCGGTTGCGTTCGACGTCGGGCAGCTTGCGGGAGATACCGGTCATGGAACCGCCGGGCACGTACACCAGGTAACGGCCCGGCAGGGAGATCTGGCTGGTGAGGCGGGCACCCTTGTGGCCCACGGGGTCCTTGGTCACCTGGACCAGGACGGTGTCGCCGGACTTGAGGGCGTTCTCGATGCGGCGCTGCTTGCCTTCAAGGTTGACGGCGTCCCAGTTGACCTCGCCGGCGTACAGGACGGCATTGCGGCCGCGGCCGATGTCCACAAAAGCGGCTTCCATGGAGGGCAGGACGTTCTGGACCTTGCCCAGGTAGACGTTGCCGATCAGGGAATCCTGCTGGGTCTTGGACACAAAGTGCTCGGCCAGGACACCGTCCTCGAGGACCGCGATCTGGATTCTGTCGTCGCGCTGGCGGACGATCATCTGACGGTCCACCGATTCACGGCGGGCCAGGAACTCAGCCTCCGTGATCACGGTACGGCGGCGGCCGGTGTCGCGGGATTCGCGGCGGCGCTGCTTCTTGGCCTCCAGGCGGGTGGAGCCCTTAACGCTCGTCACCCGGTTGTTGACCACGGGCTCGCTGGCTGCACGGGGGGCGCGGACGCGGGTCACCGTGTTGGGCGGGTCGTCATCGCCGCCTCCGGTCAGTTCCAGGTCCTGGTCGCCGCGGCGGCGGCGCCGGCGACGGCGGGAGGTCACGCCGTCGTCCAGCTGGCCGGCCGCGTCGGAATCGTCTTCGTCCTGCTCATCGGAGCCGGCATCGTCACCGTCGCCGGTGTCGGTGGCGTCGCGGTCCAGGCGGCTGCGTCCCCGGCGGCCGCGGCTGCGGCGCCGGCGGCGGCTGGCGGAATCGTCCTGGTCGCCGTCCTCGGCGTCGTCCTCATCCGGCTCTTCAACGGCAGCAGCGGGGCGCACCACCGTGGTGAGGTCCGGGGCCTGGAAAAGAACGGAGGAACCGGCGCCGGGCTCCATAAACAGGGAACCGAAGGCGGACAGCGAGGCCGTGGCGGAATCGTCGGAGCCCTGCGCAGCGGGGGCTTCGAGAGGGGTGCTGAGGGGCGTTTCGTCGGGAGCCTGTGCGTCGGCTGCCGGAACCGGCCCGGCCGAGACGTGCGCGTTCAGGGCTTCTTCGGTGACCTCGGGAGCCTCGAGGGTGGGCTCCGCAAGGACGGGCTCCGCCACAACCGGCTCCGCGATGGCCGGGGCTGCTGCCGGCGGGGCGACGGATTCGGTGGCCGGGGCCGGCGCGGCCGGCTCGGTGGCTGGTGCGGAAGTCTTCCGGGTGGCTACCCGGCGGCGGCGCACCGGCTTGGTTTCCGGTTCCGCCTCCGTCGCGGCAGGCGCCGGCTCAGCTGCGGCGGCTGCGGGGATGTCTGCCAGCGGGGCGGCGTCCTCGGCGAAGGCCGGCAGCGGCTCGGCTGCCTCGGGCTTCTTGCGGGCGCGGGTCCGGCGGACCGGAGCCTTGGTTTCCGCTGCGGCCGGCGTGTCGGAACCCGGGGCGGCCGTTGTGGCACCTTCTTCGGCTCCTGCAGTGCCGGCGTCGGCGGTGTCTGCCGCGGCCTTGGGGGCAACCTTGCGGCGGGTCCGGGTTGCTTTCTTCGGCGCTGTGGCGGCTTCGCCTGCCGCAGCATCTTCAGTAACGGCTGAAACCTGTTCATTTTCCATATGTGGCAACTCCTGCCCCTGACGTACCGCCACATCCGGCACCCATTGGGGCATATATTGTCAAAACCCGCGGGCGTTGACAGAAGTCAAGTGGATACCTCCAGGTTCGCACCGGCGTTGGGGTGCGGCAGCCCGTGGAGGCCGGCGGGATGTTCTGAAAACCCGTTGCTCTCCTCGAGACAACCAGGTGCCGCTCAATGGCGTCGCGGGAACCTGGTCCGGAAGCACCGAACCGTACCCTGCGCATCATTGGCGGTCTTGGGAACAAGCCACCGGACCGGAGTGCCGAATGTGGATCGGCTTCCAGCCATGACCATTCTCTCATACGCCGGGTAAATCATGGCGGAGGCCGGTCCGTCCGTCCGCCGGACCTGAAGGGGCCTGCCAGCAGGCGGCGTTACAATCGGGCAAGGAGCACCCCCACGAAAAGGACGCATACCGATGCCCAGCATTTCACCACTCAGCGGCGGTCAGGCCACAGACCGAGATCCGGACCGCAAACCCGGCCGCACCCCGTCGGTGCCCACCATGACCCGCGACCGGCCGTTCGCGTGGCTGCTGGTCATCACCGGCGCCATCGGCTGGCTGGCATCAGGGACCCTGGTCCTGGAGAAGCTGGCGGTCCTGCAGGATCCCAACCACACCACGGTGTGCGATGTTAACCCGTGGATTTCCTGCGGCCAGGTCATGACCACGTGGCAAAGCTCGCTGTTCGGCTTCCCCAACATGTTCATTGGTATCGTCGCCTTCGCCGTGATCATCACCACGGGCATGGGGCTGCTGTCCGGGGCGAAATTCTCCCGCTGGTACTGGCTGGGCCTGCAGGCAGGCGTCACCCTGGGCTTCGCGTTTGTGGTGTGGCTCTGGTCCCAGGCCCTGTACGACATCCACATCCTGTGCCCGCTGTGCATGATCGTGTGGGCTGCCATGATCCCGCTGACCGTCTGGGTCACCGCCAGGAACGTCACGCACGGTGTGATCCGCCTGCCCGCGGGCGCCGCACGGATCCTGGGTGAGTCCGGCTGGATCATCACCGCCCTGCTGTACGTGGCGGTTGCCGCCACCATCTTCTTCGCCTTCATCCAGGTGTTCGCCGGAACCTCAGGCTACTAGCCCGGCGTTCACCCACCGCACCCGTCCTCTCCTGCGCGAGATGACACTTAAGGC